>DBSW01000104.1 GCA_002306745.1 Dehalococcoidia bacterium UBA1332
ATCATTGGGTCTTCGAAGGAAGATAGATCATTGATCATTTCGGGATCGAAAACACATATATCTGCCTGGAATCCTTCCCTTATTTCTCCACGTCCTTCCAACCCAAACCTTCTTGCAGGATTCTGTGTCACTCGTTGTATTACCTGCTCAAGTGGGTAACCGTGTCGTCTCCTTAACCTGCCAATAATTCGTGGAAAGGTACCCCAAGCACGTGGGTGTTGTACTCCACCCACCGGGATCGCATCAGAACCCACCATGTAGTCTGGTCGATCCAATAACGTCATTACATCTTCTTCAACTTGACGCCACAACCTCGCACTCTGTGGTGGGACTCCGCGTACACCGCATGAAAATTTTTCTTCCAGCACCACTTCACAGATCATCTGTTCAATAGATGTTCCTCTCTCTTCTGCAACATCAGTGAAACTCATTCCTTCGTAATGGCGATTTTTTTGCGAGGATATCCACGTCCAACTGTATTCGTGTAGAACCGATGAATCTGATTCTTCTAAGTCGCGTATAAGCATTGCTTTTGTTTCGGCTTCTTCGAGCCTTCGTAGCGCTGCTGTTGTACCGCCTTCATGAAACCAACTTGGGAAATGGGCCAATGGGTGGCCAGAGCCAACTGGATATGGATAGAGTTCTAGCGTTACATCTACTCCATCTTTTTTAGCAGCTTCAATCGGTTCCATTATGCTTTCGACTTGACCGGCATTATTTGCAGTTGTTCGATAGTGTTCTATATGAACTTTGACGCCTGATCTTCGACCTATTTCGAGAGCTTCCTCGACTCCTCCTCCAAAAAAAGCTCGATTTGTATTGTGGTTTCTCGTGTGTATGGAGAAAACTTTGTCGTGTTTCGCCGCTACCTTGCACAACTCGACTAGTTCATTAGAGTCCGAAAAAGAATTCGGGTAGTACGATAATCCAGTTGAGAAACCGCATGCACCCTGTTCAAACGACGCTGCCATAAGACTTTTTGCATGTTCAAGCGCCTTACCTGTGAGTGCAACGTCTTCCATTCCCACAGAATTTATTCTGATAGGGCCATGTCCTAAGAACGTTGCGACGTTTGGAGCTGTTTTATGGTGGTAATTTTCTAGCGCTGAACTTATAGAAGACATGTCCAGGTCTTCAGGAGGAAGGCCGAGTAGGCCCGAAAGGTATTGCCGATACATTGAGTAATCTGGACCGTTTAGTGGTGCGTACGTAAGCCCATCAGGCGCAATTATTTCTGTCGTTATACCTTGCCGAACACCTTCAGCATGTTGACCATCGATCAATAACGCTCCATCAGAGTGACAGTGCGTATCAATGAAACCAGGTGTGATCACATGACCTGTGGCGTCAATCTTTTCTTGAGATTCAGAATCAGACAGATCGCCAATAGCGGATATTTTTTCGTCGGTGATACCAACTGCGGCTGGATAGGCTGCTTTTCCCGTTCCGTCGACAACTAATCCATTTTCAATTATTAGATCGAAAGTCATTGAAAATCCTTTTACGTGCACACTGGTCGGGATTAATTTGAATCAGTCCAATTGATTTAAGCGCGGATCAAACCTGTCTCTTAACCAATCGCCTAGGAAGTTGAATGACATAACAATTAAGAAAATTGCAACGCCTGGCATGATTGACATCCACCATGTAGTCGTAAGAAATTTTTGACCCTGTGCGATCATAATGCCCCAAGTCGGAACTGATGCGGGTACTCCTACACCTAGAAAACTTAGACCGGCTTCAGCGATGATCATCGAACCAGTCCTGAGTGTGGTGATTACTATTACTACGTGTAGCACGTTTGGAAGTAAGTGCCTTGCGATTATCCTTAAATCAGAGGCATTCATTACTTTAGCCATCTGAATGTATTCCCTACCTCTGAGTGATAGAACTTCACCTCTGATATTTCTTGATCCTGCAGACCAGGAACTGACCGCAAGTAACGCCATCACCATGCCCAGACTAGGGCCGACACTGATTGCCACAATGAGAGCGATCAACAAGAAAGGTAAAGAAGACCATAAGTCGACAAGTCGCATTAGTACTTCATCAACGATTCCACCGAAGTAACCCGCGACAATACCTGTAAGAGTTCCAGCGATTAACCCAAAGGCTACAGCCACACTCGCGACAAATAATGAAATTCTTGCACCGTATAGCAGTCGGCTATACATGTCTCGACCCAGATTGTCTGTGCCCAGTAAGTGCTCTGTGGTACCACCTTCAATCCACACCGGCGGTATATTTCTTGCTCTTAGATCACCGTCGCGCGGATCGAATGGTGCTATTGCCGGGGCAAATATTGCACCGAAAACAATCGCTATCAGAATTACTGCTGGAATAACCGGCCAGCGTTTGGTGAAATAAATTATTTGAGATGGCGCTGAGAGAACCCGCAAAGCCATAGATTTGTGGGATGTAGATGTATCAGTCATACCGGATTCGAGGGTCGATAATTGCGTACAAGACATCCGCAATGAAGTTTAAGAATACGTATGCTGACCCGAACAGAAGGACAACTCCAGCGAGTACCGGAAAATCGTTATCTAATGAAGCTTGTACAGCGAGCCTACCGATACCTGGCCACGCAAATACTGCTTCAACAAATACGCTCCCGGTAATGAATGCTGCCAGTACCAAGGCTGAAACCGTCAGTGGTTGTATCAGTGCGTTGCGCAGCGCATGTTTCCAAATCACTGCTGTACCTGAAACGCCTTTTGCGCGGGCCAGTTTGACGAATTCTGAATCGAGAACTTCGAGCATGGAAGATCTGGTTAACCTCAGGTAAGACGCCCAAGGATCAAATCCGAGCACCAAAGCGGGCATTACGAAATGAGCCGCCTGCGTTCTAAAAGAATCAATCGATGTTGCCTTGGTAGCTGGTGGGAGCCAATCGAGTCTTACAGCGAACACAAGAATCATCAGAATGGCCAGCCAAAACGCTGGAGTGGCTTGACCAATTAAGGCCACAAAACGGGTAGCGTAGTCCCATGAAGAGCCTCGTTTTACTGCGGAAAGTACGCCTAATCCAACACCTGGAATTGAAGCAAATAACCATGCGACAGCGGCCAACTGCAAAGTGTTGGGTAATCTCTCACCAATCATTGTGGTTACTGGTCGTTGCGCAGCGATACTTTGCCCCATATCGCCTTTCAAAATTGCACCCATCCACCTGAGATATTGGACGTGGAAAGGCCTGTCTAGTCCCCACTTAGTCCTCAATTTTTCGAGTGTTTCTTCGCTGATGCCGTAAGAGTCATCTCTGACGTATATCAGCAGAGGGTCAGGACCTAGCCTGGATAGGCCAAATACAACAAATGTAATGCCCCACAATGTGAGTAGGGCAAATATCGCTCGTCGTATTAGAAATTTTTTCATTCAATCAAAAACCTTCTCCCAACCCAAGCCGGTAGTCCTACATCATGCAGGATGAAGGACTACCGATTCGGGTTGGGAGAATATACCCATTGCTAACGGCTATTTAAGTTTGATGTACTCAGGTGAGTTGCTTGCTTGACGCAATCCCAACTCCATATCCCAAGAACCTATGCTGTTTGGGTTGTAAACAAGCAAACTAGGGGAGGCTACGATGCCGAAACCTGGCAACCAGTGCCTCATGAAGTCTGCGTATTCATTGTTCAGAGCAATTCTGCCTTCTAGAGAAGCCTCAGCTGCGACGGCTTGGTAGTTGGCTGTTGACTCTGGATTTTCCAGACCATGACTCTTTCCACCTCTAGCAAGAGCACTCATCTGAATACCTCTTGGCCAATCCCAAGGTGTACTAGCGTAGTTCTCAAGAGGTCCAGTGTCTGTCCAGGCCTGCGTTGCTGACCTGCCGACAAGAGTTGGACGGAATACAGCGTACTCGTAATGGAGAACATCGGTTTTTACACCAATGTCTTCCCAGAAGATGGCAACGTTGTCACCGATTTCACCATAGAAGTGTCCAATCGGCCATGCGAACATTGGCATCGAGAATCTAGTTCCATCATCCCCTCTCGGGAATCCGGCTTGATCCAGAAGTGCCTCGGCCCCTTCAGGGTCGTACTCAATCTTCCACTTGTCATCCCAATTCGGGTTGTTGATGTCGAAGTATGGGATGTGTACTGGCCAGCCTAGCCCTCCGAGCGCTGCCTCATTGACCAAATCGCGGTCAACAGCCATCGCTAGCGCATGGCGAACCAATCTGGCTTGTTCCATGTCATCCATGCCATCTGGGTTGTTTCCGTCATCTGGCTTATGCGGGTTGCCAAGCCACGGTAGGTCGTGCGTGTATGTGACGATCTCAAGCTCGTCGCCGGTGGTAGGGTGGTTAGTCTCCCATAGGTTTCCAGCGAACATCATTGTCACCATTCGCGCAGCTCCGGAGCCTTTAGCGACCATGCCAACACGTTGTGCTTCAGAGACATTGGATATCCCGACGTCTGCAATGTCAGCATCACCAGTGGCAAGTTGAGCTAGACGAACAGTTTCGTCAGGTACAGCGATTCTTGTTATCGATGTAACCTCTGGAGTTTTTCGCCAGTGATTATCAACCGCCGTGTAAATTGATCGGTCTCCTCGTTTCCAAGAAGTCAATTCAAATGGACCTGTACCGATTACGTGATCTTGGTTCCACTCTTGCCCTTCTGTTTCAAAGGCATTTTTGCTGACAATTCCAGCACCTAGACCGTCCTGTCCGAAGAACCAAGTGTCCCAACGAGGGTCAAAAGCTTCCCAATTTATTCTTACAGAGTAATCTCCGGTCTTTTCCGTAGGATTGGATCCTAGGAATCCGGCCCACGTACCTGAACCATCGGTAATGCTTACGTTACCTGTACCGAGGCTCTCTGAAAGATTTGGGTTGGTGTCGTTGATATTCCATACCAAATCGTCAGCTGTTAGTTCTCCATAACCACCGTGGAACTGGATTCCGGATTTAATGGTTACGTCAACATAAGCTGGCGGAGAGCTGTCTGAATCAAGTGACCAAGATTCAGCTAACAGAGGCGTAGCTGGTCCACCTTCATGAGTCGGCTTGAATAGTGTTTCGACAACACTCATCATCTTTGCGCCGCAGCACAGGTTCACAGCGTTGAATCCGCCACCGATACCACCATCTTTGCCTGTCGCCCAGACCAGTTCACCTGGTGACTGCTTTGAAGGAGGTGCGGGCTGGTTAGCTGGGACCGACGTTGCTGTTGCAGGAAGAATTGGAGTTGCGGTTACTACAACCTCAACCTGTTTTTCAACCTCTTTCTCAACGATAACCTCAACCTGTTTTTCAACCTCTTTCTCAACGATAACCGTCTGGATAACGACTTCTGCTTCTTCAGCACTGTCACCGCCTCCGCATCCAAATGCGGCAAGGGTTAACAGAGCAATAAGCATCAGAGTTATCTTCGACGAGAAACGCATATATCGCATCTGACTAGATCTCCTGATTTGGTTTGCTAGCTAATTATTTCGATATCGCGACCATGTCCTGATCGAGCCAAGCGGGCCATTAATGTCCCGATCTCAATGCCAGACACGCGCGATTCGGTGCAGTCTGGAACGGTCAGGTACTGGACACAAGGTTTATTTAGTAACGCTATATAATTACTAAGGTAACAATTTAGGTTTCTACTTGAAAATAAATCAAATTTGTATTTACATGGCACAAATATTAATTATGTGCATGGGTTTTTAAAAAAATATTATCTTCTATTACAAAATTATTTACTCATAGATTAAAATAAATTCGATTTTGTTACGAATGAAATAACGCCTCACGAATGCTTCACGAGAGGCGCAGTAACAGCTAAAAGCAGTGAACGAGATGCGAACCGCTAATTCATCAATGGACTTCAACAGAATCCTTATTGATAAGAGAATTGGGTCAATGGATTCGGGTCATATCGAATCTTTTTTTCAAGATCAATTTGGTTTTGACGCACTGATTTTTGTAGCGGCAGATTTAGAACAAAACCTTTTCAAGCCGTTGTTGATTTCAAGCGGTGAGAAACTCAATTATTCCCAATCTAGTTCTTGCAGCACGGAGTCGAATTGGTTTGGAAAATTATTGAGATCAAGCCTGACCATCAATGAAGTCCGTGTTGCGAAGCAGCACTTATGCTCTGGGCTTGAGAGTGTTGCGCCTTCGGATGGTGATTATTGGGGATCTGTTTTAGGCACCCGTCTTATGGATGGCGAAAAAGTCATCGGTGCCGTCGTGTTAATAAATGCATCCGAAAATGCATATGGCGAAGAACACATTTCACTATTGAACGCGATGATTCCGTTTGTTGAAGCCTTGTTGCAATCAGAGCTCAGGGCTCAGCAGCTTGAAGACAATCATGTCTATACCGAATCGATTGAAAAACTACTCTACTGTTTGGATGGTTCTGAAGAGCCAGGTGTTTTTTTAGAACTTATGCATACAGTCTTATCTGTGTATTCGAATGTGGTGGAGACTGTTCTTTTTGAATATAAAAATTTAACAGAGAGCTACGTTCCTATTGCTGTAAGAAGGGATACAGATAACCCGAGAGGTGATTTCTATTACCGCCTACTAAAGTTACTTGACGGTCGTAATATTTCAGCAAGCTATGTGTATTCGGCATGTGCCCATGCAAGTTCACCACTTTCATTATTCGGTGACCAATTGCGCGAGATTGTTATCGAATCAGAACATAGAGAAATGTTTCTGGCTCCGCTTAGTCACAGCACAGGCGCAAGAATAGGTGCTCTGGTTCTCGCATTTAATGACTGTAGTTCAGAGACTTACCGGCGTACTGAATCATTTAATGCGATGTATTCGATAGCTAGCACTTATTTGCTTAGCAGATCATTAGCATCATTCAATGTCGACGGCGGAGGCCGTAAAACGATCAATAATGAGTCCGTAGGCTTGACTGAGCAGCAAAACTTCGCACTTCAAGGCGGAAGCGCCGTGAGATTAACACACCGTGATCTGGATGTATTAAAGCTTCTTGCTAGTGGTGCAAGTAACGTGAAAATTGCCGAGCATCTTGGACTCGCAGAAGGAACCGTCAAAAATAGGCTTGTAAACATTTTCAAAAAACTTGAAGTTAACAATCGAATTCAAGCGGTTAATAAGGTAAGTCGATTGGGTCTAGGCTCTCAATTATTTGAAGAAGAAGCAAAGTAAATAACAAAATGATTTGGTTATTTGGGTACAAGGATGTTTTGCGGAAATTGCGGTAACTCGTTTAGAGAATCTGATAGATATTGTGATGCATGTGGGGCCGGAGTATCAGTACCCGATCAAAAAGAGGGAAGATCCGATGGAACTGATTCTCAAACCGAGGCGTCACAATCAGACCTTTACGAAGGTGCCGGGGCAGCTGTTGATGGGCTTTCAGCACAATTTTGTGGTAACTGCGGTAACCCACTCAGCACATCAGATCAGTTCTGTGAGAAATGTGGTTCGAAGAAGCAAAATATTGGTCCAGAACATGGCAGACATGAGGAAATATCCGAGACAGACAAATTAAGAGAGGATCAACATCATTCCTCAAGTGTTGGCTCTGGTAGTGGTAAGAGAACTAAAGACATTCTCATCATTATCATAATTTTGTGTCTTGCTTTTGGAATTGGTTTTGTCGTTATTTGCAACCGCGTAGTAGCGGAATGGGAGGAAGTCTACTCGGCCAACCAGTCTAATTCTGGCTCACGTTGGAATGCTCCTCCTGCTGCGCCAGCACCTCATCCAACACCTACACCTA
>DBSW01000098.1:0-434 GCA_002306745.1 Dehalococcoidia bacterium UBA1332
GATCGGAATATTGAACGCGTCGCAGAATCTCACAAAACGCGCTGCTTTATCTGAAGCATCAATATCGAGCATGCCTGCCATTTGGGCCGCTTGATTAGCAACTACGCCGACGCTTTTACCATCAATCCTTGCTAGGCCGACTACTATGTTCGGTGCAAAATCGTGGTGTACGGGCAGGAATTCTCCATTATCAACTACCTTAGAGATTACCTCCATTACGTCATATGGCTGATTAGCTGCTTGAGGCACTATGTCTCGGAGTGAGTTATCTGCGTGATCGTTAGTGTCTCCGATTTGGATTGAAGGAGGAGATTCTGCGTTGTTCGAAGGGATGTAAGACAGAAGTTTTCTTATGTGAGCGAAACAGGCATCTTCGGACTCTGTTGTGAAGTGAGCCACACCACTGCGCGATGCATGGGCCGCAGCACCACCTA
>DBSW01000098.1:780-5161 GCA_002306745.1 Dehalococcoidia bacterium UBA1332
TCTTCTCCAGTTACTGCTTTAACCACATCAGGCCCTGTGATGTACATTTGGCCTATACCTTCGACCATATATATGAAATCAGTTAATGCAGGTGAGTAAACAGCTCCTCCCGCTGCGGGACCCGCAATCACAGTAATTTGCGGGACAACCCCAGAGGCTAGAGTGTTTCTACGGAAAATCTCTCCGTACCCAGCAAGGGAATCAATACCTTCTTGAATCCTAGCGCCACCTGAATCATTTATCCCGATGATTGGAGCACCTACCTTCATAGCGTGATCCATAACTTTTGAGATTTTTTGTGCGGCAACTTGAGATAAAGATCCACCGAGAACTGTGAAGTCTTGTGCATACGCAAAAACTTGTCGCCCATCGATAAGTCCGTATCCGGTAACTACTGCGTCTCCTTCAAACTTTTGTTTTTCCAGACCAAGGTCTGTCGATCGATGAGTTACGAAAGTGTCTAGCTCACTGAAGCTACCGTCATCGAACAAAGCGATTAGACGTTCTCTAGCGGTTAATTTTCCTCGTTTATGCTGTGACTCAATCCGCCGTTCACCTCCTCCGAGATGGGCAACAGTTCTACGTTTGTGTAAATTATCCAGCTTAGAGGCGGTCTTATTGTCTTGAGTGCCGTCAGTCTCGGATGCCGTGGTTATTTTGATGCCTCTCTTACTAGGGATCTACTGCTTATTTCGTTTAACAATATGAACCTTATTGAAAACCGGTTCAAGATAGCGTGTCGCTCAACTAAATCCTAACTTAGGACCAGTACTGCATCAACTACAGTAATAAGGTTATTTCGTGACGGGTAAGTGTTAATATTTAAAACTTGAAGTATTGGCTTTTTTTACGTTTTATATTGATATACCGGAGCTGAGCTTCAACTCCCGAAGAAAAAATGCAATCAAACTTACCCGAAATACTCCCTCCTACCATGATCGGAGGTCAAGAGTTTATTTGGGGGGCACGTACGTACGTTATGGGTATCGTCAACGTCACGCCTGACTCTTTTTCTGGTGACGGTACCCTGGCAAAACCTAGTGAAATTCAGTTTGCAGTTGATCAAGCACTCCGCATGGAAGATGAGGGTGCTGACATTGTCGATATCGGTGGTGAATCTACACGTCCGAAAAGTGTATACCCTGATGCGAATCCTGTCGGGGCTGACGATGAAATTGCTCGCGTCATACCCGTGATTCAAGCTTTGAAAGGTAGACTAAGCGTACCGATTTCTATCGACACGAATAAAGCGCCAGTTGCAGACCAGGCGATAGAATCTGGTGCGGTCATAATTAATGATGTATCAATGCTTGGTGATTCCATGATGGCCAATATCGCGATTAAGAAAAACGTGCCAATTGTTTTGAGTCACATTAGAAAAACAGGACATTCAGGCTCGGTGGTGGATGACGTTCTTGATGATCTTCGTAAAGCCATTGATGTGTTGTCCATCAACGGAGTAACAAGCTCTAATGTGATTGTAGATCCAGGAATTGGATTCGCTAAGACTGCTAAAGAGTCCTTGCAACTGGTGCGGAATATTAGTCGTATTAGATCAAAATTGAGTAAGCCTGTTCTTGTCGGATCATCTCGTAAATCTTTTATAGCTGCTATCACTGGTGAACCGATAGAAGATCGTCGTTTTGGTACTGCTGCAACAGTAGCTTTTTCTATACAGGGTAGGGTCGATATTGTTCGTGTGCATGATGTACGTGAAATGGTTAATGTGGCCAAAATGAGTGATTCTTTAACTCGAAAGGCATCACATGGTGGTGCTTAAGCATTCAGTGGATGCCTACATCGGGTTGGGTAGTAACCTCGGAGATCGAATTCGCAACCTCGAAGGTGCTTTGCAGCGATTTGGGTCCATTGGTGTATTGAAAGCTGTAAGCTCAATCTACGAAACTAAACCTTGGGGTGTTGATGAATACCAGCCGCGCTATTTAAATCAGGTTGCAGTAGTGCAAACTACGCTTGATCCGCTAGAAATAGTTACTGAGTTACTAGCTATTGAGTACGCTATGGGACGAGTTAGAGAGGAAAAGAACGCTTCTCGAACGCTTGATCTTGATCTTTTGCTTCATGGTCAAACTGTGTTGGAGGCGAGTGGGGTGACGGTGCCACATCCTCGCATGCATGAAAGGGCATTCGTACTTATTCCACTCGTAGAGATTGCAGCTGAACTTTTGCATCCAGTGCTTAAACGAACAATCAGAGATTTAGCTGCGGACTCGGACGAATCGGGCATAACTGGCATGGCGTAAATATAAGGAGCTCATCGCCTGTTTTGAAGGTATTTTTCTCTCCGTTAACAAATACTTGATTAGCCTAATGCGTGTAGTGTTACTCATTTTACTCAAACAACCTATATTGTGGCTATCAAAGCGAGTTTTTAGATAGTATTCCCGAAATCAGTTTTTGATTGCATTCTCAAATAGCACTCGTAGAACTGACGCCAGCATGAAGATGGTAATCCCAAAAAATACTATGGCGTTATATCCAATCAGCCATGAGATTCGACCGCTGAATCCGTTTGGTTGTTTAGTTAGGTCAAAATCTGATTGTCGAAAATGCCAGACAAGATAGAACATCCAAACTGCTAGCACTATTTTACATCCAAGTACTACCATCCAAGCTGTTGTAACTTCGTTTCCAGTTATGCGGTCAAACATCAAGATAATTCCAGTAACGATGATCGCTATTACGGAAATGTCGACCAGTTCTCGATACACGGCTCCGATCGGGCTCAATGCGGGCCGTATAAGATCCGGTTTGGTGATTTCCACTGGTCTGATCACGAATACGAAGAATGCGCTGCCGCCGATCCATATAACGGCGCCAGTAGCGTGCACCCAGTGCACGATTAGCATAAGCCATTCGCTGGCGGCAATATCTCCAAACATAGAATGATTATTGCATATGCTCACATAAAGTTAATGTGGTAATTTCTACGCTTTTAACTTTCAAGTAATTCGTCAAGCTGTTGTGCAAGTTGTTGTTCATGGATTATCCCCGTCCATGTTCTAACGATTTTGTGGTTTTTGTTTAGGAAAATGGTACTAGGAAAAGAATAGATTTCGTAATCTGTTTGAATTTGCGATTCGACATCTGGTATGTTCGGATATGTTATGCCAAGTCCTCGTACGAATGCTTGCCCGTTTGCCGCTGAATCCATGCCGAGTTGCTGGACACCAATGAAAACTACTTTGTGAATATAGTTTTCGTACACAGTTTGAAGATCGGGCATCTCAGCTCGACAGGGCGGACATGATGGAAACCAGAAATTGATCAGAACCGGTTTTCCTTTGTGATCATTCAGATTAAAGTCACCATGCTCGAAAGTTTTTCCGGTTATGGTAGGGGCTGTTTCGCTTGCGACATTGTTTTTACGCGAGGTTTCTGTACTGTTTTCGTGTGCGTTATCTTTGATACAGGCAGGCATGCTTAGTGTAATCGCAGCTGTAGCCATTATTAATAAGATCTTTTGTGAGATACCGCTAGTGTGCGATCGCCAAGCGTTGATCATATGACCGGTGTACATGTGAAGGATGTTATTGCAAAAAATCAAGTTTTGTCGCGTCATCACAACTGGTAATGGTTTTTTGTCTGTTGAGTTTTTGAATTTATCCCTGAGAGTCGACGCGCATGTTGTTTAACTGATCGCGGATAGCAGATTCTAGATTTTCTACAGGTACCCGCACCTGATCCATTGAATCTCTGTTGCGTATTGTCACAGCGTCATCGTCTTCCACTGTTTCGAAATCGACCGTCACGCAAAGCGGTGTACCGATTTCATCTTGTCGGCGGTATCGACGACCTATACTTTGAGAATCGTCGTATTGAGTATTGAAATGTGGACGTAAAATGTCATAAACACGTCGAGCCGTGGGCGTCAGTTTTTCGTTTCTTGACAATGGAAGAATAGCAATATGGAAAGGCGCTATGTCTGGGTGAAATCTTAGTACTGTCCGTTGTTGTTTTCCTTCACCTTCTTCGTCATACGCGTCTGCAAGAAATGCAAGAGCTGAGCGGTCTGCACCCATTGCAGGTTCTACTACGAACGGTACGTAGCGTTGTTTCTTTTGGTCATCAAAGTACGATAGGTCCTTACCACTTTTTTTTGCGTGAGCTTTTAGATCGTAATCGGTCCTATTAGATATTGTTTCCAGTTCACCCCAGCCCCATGGAAACTTGTATTCGACGTCTGCGGAGGCTTTTGAGTAGTGTGGTAGTTCATCTGCTTCATGCACACGGAGCATCAGCTTTTCACCCCGAATGCCATGGTCTTTGAACCAGTTCAATGAAAAATTCATCCAATATTGGTGCCATTCTTCATCTGAACCAGGCTCACAGAAAAACTCCATTTCCATTTGCTCGAATT
>DBSW01000102.1 GCA_002306745.1 Dehalococcoidia bacterium UBA1332
GTGACAACAAAAGCACTGACATTTCCAAGAATATTTCCCCGCCCCACGGCGACCACGGGAATTTGGAGTTGGATCGGAACAGTAGATCACAAACGAATTGGTACTCTCTACGGTATTACTTCGTTCATATGGTTCATTGTTGGCGGTCTAGAGGCTCTGGCAATTCGAGCGCAACTCTCAACAGCAGAGAGTGAGCTTATAGGTCCAGAAACTTATAACCAATTGTTCACCATGCACGGTACGACAATGGTGTTTCTTGTAATCATGCCACTATCAGCAGCGTTCTTTAATTGGCTGATACCACTTCAGATTGGCGCAAGAGATGTTGCGTTCCCCAGATTAAACGCGCTCAGCTATTGGATATTTCTTTTTGGTTCTTTAATAATCAACTTCAGTTGGCTAACTGGAGATGCGCCAAATGGAGGTTGGTTTGGATATGCACCAAACTCAGGCGCAACTTTCAACCCGGGACTAGGTATGACCTATTGGATCGTCGGTCTCAACGTCCTTGGCATAGCGTCAATCGCCGCAGGTTTGAATTTCATAGTCACGATTTTGAACATGAGAGCCCCAGGTATGGACATGTTCAAATTACCAGTGTTCACCTGGATGACACTAGTAACATCCGTACTTATCGTGCTTGCTTTGCCGATCCTTGCGGTTGCAGGCATACAGCTTCAGACCGACCGAATTTACGGAACTCACTTTTTTAACTCTCTCGGTGGTGGAGATCCAGTCATGTGGCAACACATTTTCTGGCTGTTCGGACACCCTGAAGTTTACATTTTGATTCTACCTGCTATGGGTATTGTTTCCGAAGTACTTCCAACTTTCGCTCGTAAACCTCTATTCGGCTACGCGTTCGTAATATTTGCCGGAATAGTCATCGGATTCATGGGATGGTTCGTTTGGAGCCACCATATGTTCACAGTGGGGTTAGGACCTGCAGCCAACACTGCATTCTCTGTATCAACAATGCTAATTGCAGTCCCTACCGGTGTAAAAATCTTCAACTGGCTCGGAACGCTATGGGGTGGTAGCATCAGGTACAACACTGCAATGCTGTTCTCAGTGTCCTTTATCGCTATGTTTACGATCGGTGGTCTTAGCGGTGTCATACACGCTTCACCACCTACTGATGCTCAACAGCAGGACACATACTTTGTTGTTGCACACTTCCATTACGTATTAGTTGGTGGCGCCCTTCTCGGTATTTTCTCCGGTATATATTTCTGGTGGCCGAAGATGACTGGCTATTTGCTCAACGAAAAGCTTGGTATAACTAACTGGGCGCTTTTAATGATCGGATTCAACATTCAATTCGCGCCAATGCACTGGCTTGGAATGGATGGAATGCCGCGCCGAATTTACACCTATGCTGAAAATATGGGATGGGAAACCTCCAATGCAGCCGCTTCTGTAGGAGGATTCATTCTCGGGCTTGGTGTTCTTTTCTTCATGATTAACGTTTGGTACTCACGTCGCAACAAGGTCGAAGCCGGAAATGATCCTTGGGATGGAAGAACTCTAGAATGGTCGACTAGTTCGCCTCCTCCACCACACGACTTCGATGAAATTCCACAGGTGAAGTATCGGGACGATTTCTGGTTCAAAAAATATCCCGAAACTATCTCTGAGTACTACCACGATGACCATGACCAAGCTGTCCCATCAGGTGCTCAGGATGATCTAGAACATGAAGAGGTAACGAATATCTCGGAGGGATCTGATGGACACGGTGACAACCATGGTGCGATTCACCTGCCTGACATGTCCTACTATCCATTCATACTAGGCGTCGGTGTAGCAGGCATGGGGGCAGGTTTCCTCTCTAACAATGCAGTACTGTTTATAGGGGTCGGGGTTCTCGTATGGGGATTACTAGGTTGGTCGATGGAGCCTGTAAATGATCCGGATCCTGAGCACCACTAACCGACCAAAATTTATTGAGCTCAATTTCCACTTCAAGGAAAAACTAAAGTGACACAGGCCGTAGCAGCAAATCATCACGAACCGATAGAACACACTTCTACCGGTTTGAATAGCAGGAAGCTCATGATGTGGGTATTCCTTGGTTCCGACGTGATGTTCTTCGGAGCATTTATCGCAACCTACCTCGTATACCGAGGTAAAAGCCTTGTTGGACCATACCCCTCAGAAGTTCTAGACATACCAATCACGACAGTATCAACTTTCGTGTTACTTATGAGCTCTTTGGCTATGGTTCTAGCTCTTCACTATGTAAAAGACGGGGAACGAAATAAGGCCACGTTCTGGATTATGGTTGTAGTAGTTCTTGGCGCTATATTCATGGGCTTCCAGTTCTACGAATTCAGACACTTTGGTCAGCTTGGTCTGACTCCTAGAACAAACATTTTTGGAACGACGTTCTTTATCCTCACCGGAATTCATGGTGCACACGTAACCATCGGAGTTATATGGATGGCATTCATGGCTTACAGTTCCCATAAAGGAGCATTAAGGCGTGACAACGCACTAGATCTGGAAATTGCCGGACTTTACTGGCATTTTGTAGATATAGTATGGATCGTCATTTTCACAGTAATATATCTGGTCTCTGCCAACGATACGCCTCCACCTGGCATGGAATCGGTCATTCATTAACGGGTACAGGAGCAAAAAATGACCAACCTCTGGCAAAAACTTACTCACCACAAAGGGAACGGATGGTGGAACCTACCGCACACAGCTAGCAATGACCCTAATCCCCCTCATGAAGGACCTATCGGTGGGGCATGGCTAGGTAATTGGTGGAGATTTTGGACCTACGGTGGCGTTTCACATGGTAGCCCAAAGTTTTACTGGCTTGTAGGGTTCATACTTGCAGTAATAACACTTCTAGAAGTATGGGCATTCGCTTTGGAAGGTCTTGGCGGATGGTATGTACCAATCCTGTTAATTCTTGCAGTAGCAAAGTTTATCGGCGTAGTTGCTTACTTTATGCACTTAAGATTCGACAACCGGATGTTCACTTACTTTTTCACGTCAGCAATGATAGTCGGTATACTCATTTTCGTGGCTTTGATGTTCCTTATGGAAAATGCAAATCAACCAGTGTTATTCTAAGCCCATTGAAGTCAATAAAATTTCAAATTTAACTATTTGAATTACTCTAATAGCCAACCTGTAAAACCGCGTAAATGATCCAGCGCCATGAACGACGGTTCTGAGCCCGATATTATCGACAATTTTGGAGAGTTTATCTCGGCGTGGGACTTTTCATCCCCTCCTGCCGTTTTGTTCCTCTTGCTCACTATTGCGTATATTTCTGGTACTGCGCGGCTGGCAATGCGTTCAGATACAAATCGAACTTTCTGGTCTAAGGTTGCTGCCAGTATCTCGGGCTTTGTTCTGTTAGCAATAGCGCTAGCAGGTCCTCTTGACCAATACTCTAGCGAGCTGTTTGCTTCACACATGGCACAGCACATAGTAATAGCTATGTTTGCAGCACCACTCTTATTGATCGCCCGACCAATGCCTGCGTATATATGGGCACTGCCTAGACCAATACGTATAGGCGCTGGAACCGCACTTACAGGCTCTGGAATGGTCGTCAAAGTAATGCGAGTGCTTACACGTCCAGTATTAGCTTTACCACTATTCGTTGGGACACTATATGTATGGCACATACCCGCCGCTTACAATGGGTCCCTCAGTAATGACTGGCTTCACTTATTTATGCATTTCACTATGTTCGCAACAGCAGTGATTTTCTGGTGGCCAATAGTAGGACCACCACCAATCCGGACCCAATTAAACTATCCACAGCGAATCGTATATTTACTTCTAGTAGTGACCCCTACGGCGCTGCTAGCCGCTATTATCACACTCACAAATTCAGTCTTATACGATTTTTATTTGAATCAACCGGGACATTTTTCATGGTCAACCAATGAAGACCAACGAGTAGGTGGTCTATTCATGTGGATTCCAGGTAACTTTGTATACCTATCAACAATGACTATTCTTTTCTTTAAATGGTTCGGCGAGGAAGAACGTAAGTCATCACAACGTGTGAGACGTTCTTCACCAAAAAGATAATCCGAGATTGTTAACACCACTTTAGTGAGCTGTGCTTTACACCAATAAAAAGTCTAAGAAGACGCTCGTCTACTTCGTCGGCGACGTGTAACCGCTCGACGAATAAAATAATCATTATCTTGGTCGAGCATTCGCCGAACGACCTCATCTGAAAGATTTTTCAAGTAGATCACACTTGACCATGCAGATGCGAGTCCAGACTGAATTTCTTCCAACGTCATCGCCCTGTTAGTGTTAGCAAGAAGAAGTCTAAAAATCGCCTCTGTTATCGGTGTACCCGGAAGAAGAAAATCAGGCTCAGTTGAGCAGACGTTGGACATTACTTTCATGTACTCAGCAGCTGATCCAAACCCACCTGCTAGATCACCTTCATCAATAACGGCTTTTCCATTTTTCGATAAGCGACTATATACAGCGTACTCAAAAGAGCGACCAGCAGCTTGAAACGCTTTCGTATCAATCTGATATCTAGGCTCTTCCTGAGGTTCACTCTCCACTTCAGTAGTCTGTTTTTGCTTTATTTGATCTGTCTGGTTTGTCATCTACATTCTCGCGCTCCGAAATTACTAATCGAAGCGTGGTCTCAAGGTAAAAAATGTTTAAAAAATATCTTCTGTCGAATCAAGCAACTCAACTTTGGCAGTTTCACCTATATCAATGATACCAATGTCATCCGGACATATGGCTAATCCATTGGCAAGAGCCATAGAACTCAATACTCCGGAACTCTGATTTCCGGTGGTTTTAGCACGATAGTTTCCCTCTCCATCCCTATACACCTTCACTCGAGCATACACCCGTCGCCCATCATGGTTCTTTATTGGATCATCCATCACCGCGTATATCGAAGGCTTTGGAACGTCTGGCTTGCCCATCATTAATCGAAGTGCATAACGACCAAACTGCTCAAATGCGACCATAGCACTTACTGGGTTACCCGGTAATCCTAAATGCGGCACTGATCCACCATCTTTCCGGTCAAGAATGCCAAAAGCGAGAGGCTTAGCTGGACGCATTCGTACCGACCATAGTGCAATCTGACCACGCGAGAACAACACATCTTTCACCACGTCATAGTCGCCTTTAGAAACACCAGCTGATGTCACCACAAGGTCAGAGTCCATTGCCTGATGAAGCACAGCTTCTAACGACTCAACCGTATCGCGTGCAATTCCCATAATCTTTGGTATGCCACCGTATCGAGATACCATTGCCGCAATGCTGAACGCGTTAGAGTTATAAATCTTACCTGGCTCTTTATCTTCACCCGGCTCAATTAACTCGTCACCTGTCGAAACAATCGCTACAACAGGTCGCTTGATAACTCGTGCCTCCGAATGACCAAGAGAAGCGATAAGTCCGATCTCTCCCGCTCTAAGCAAATCTCCTTTTGACAATACTCGGTTACCAGACCTAACGTCCTCACCAGCCTGTCTAATGTTTTCGTAAGGCTGTGATTCCATATGTATAGAGATGGAGTGATCCGATAACCCTGATTTCCTTCGCTGTAATTCGTCCGTGTCCTCAAACGGTATTACTGAATCTGCACCAGGAGGTAAAGGTGCACCGGTCATAATCCTAATAGCTGTGCCTGACTCAACTGCATGATCAGGAAGTCCCCCTGCAGGGATAACGCCTGTGACTTGTAGCTCTACCGGATTTTCTTTTGATGCACCAAACGTATCTTGTGAAATTAGAGCATAACCATCCATTGCCGAATTCGTAAGCGGTGGAATATCAAATGTAGCCACAATATCCTCAGCAAGCACCTGACCTAAAGCTTCTACGAGCGGTTTTTTCTCGGAAGTTAAAACATTGAAATATGAAAGTATTCGCTCGCGCGCATCTTCTACGCTGAGCATTTCCGCGTCGTAATGGTGACGGTGAGGTCTTTCAGAATGTGATTGCGATTTCATAGACAAATCATTTACTGGTTTATGATCACTATTAGGTTCTCATCTCCGCTCCAAGTTCTTGTGCAAGTTGCTTTAGAATCTGCTGTTCGATTTTTCCAATTTGATCATTCGTAAGAGTCTTATTTGGAGATTGATAAACCAATCTGACCGCGACAGCCATCTTGCCTTCCGGCACACCCTTACCGGCAAAAATATCGAATACAGTAGCAGCAGTTACTATCCGATTTCTCTTTGCAATTTCGACAATCTGACCTGACCTCACAGCAGTATCAACAATCAGCGACAAGTCCCTATGGGATGCTGGTAACCGCACAAACTCCTCAAACTTGCCTGAATCGCTAGATCGAGAATCCTCAACAACCTTCAAAAGAGCCTCTAGATCAATTTCGAACATTGCAATTTTTTCAACTTCAGCGTCAAACCGAGCAAGAACGTCATCCGCCACTTCACCTACAACCCCAATGACTGTGTGATTCGAAGACTTAACCTTGATTTCGGCAGTCCTGCCTTGTTCGAAAGTCGAAGTTTGAGCAGCTTCAAACAAAGGCTCAATACCTATACCCGCTAGGAGCGCTTCAACTACGCCTTTTGCATCATAAAAGTCAGCCTGCTCAGGCGAGCTATCCCAATGCAATTCATTACGTGGACCTGCAAATGCACCAACGACCATTTGACGTTCTTCAGGCAAACCCTCTCCATAATCAATAAAAACTCTACCTGCTTCAAACAATGCGATAGGACCACGCCATGTCCTAGAGTTCTTAGAAACGGTATTAAGTACAGCTTCACGTAGAGTCCGACGCATCACTACATGTTCAGCGCTGATCGGATTTTTCAATTTAACGCCTTTTGCTGCACCAAACTCAATGCCTACCCGTGATTCATTTTTTTCGGTAGTTGCAGAATAAGAGATAGTCTCGCGCATGCCTGATTTAACCAACGAGTCAATCACAAAATTACGTAGGTCTAACTCCGGCTGTGGCTGCCACTGTGGTGGTCGGCCTGACAAAGTAGTTGTTGGTATGTTGTCGTATCCTACTATTCGAGCAATCTCTTCGATGACATCCTCAGGAATCGAGATATCAGGACGCCAGTACGGAATCGATATATCCCATCCAGTATCATCAGATTTTAGATCGAATCCGAGATTTCCTAGCGTTGCTTCAACCAAGTCCGATTCGAATTTAACTCCAAGGACACGAAAGATCGCCGACCGCTCCAATCTCACTATCTCTTGTTTCGATCCCTTCGAAGGGAAGACATCAATAATTCCGGAAGATACAACTCCTCCAGTAATTTCTTTTATCAATTTTGTAGCTCTTCTAAGCCCCACCTCACAAAGACCTGTTCGTAAACTCTTTTCAAATCTAAGAGTGGCTTGACTGCCCAGCTCTAGAGCATGAGCTGTACGTCTGTTGTTGACTCCTTCAAAAGTTGCAGATTCCAAAATAACGTCAGTAGTAGAGTCCGAAATCTCTGAATTAGCGCCTCCCATAACCCCAGCTAATCCTATGCTTCGCTTAGGGTCAGCAATTACGAGCATTTCCTCATTGAGTTGGCGCTCATTATTGTCAAGAGTTGTTAGAATCTCGCCCGCTTTTGCACGACGAACAATAATTTTTTGATCAACCACTTTTTCACGATCGAATGCATGAAGAGGTTGTCCTAACTCAAACATAACGAAATTGGTAATGTCGACAATGTTATTGATCGGACGTTCGCCAAGTGCAATAAGTCGATCCTGAAGCCATTTCGGAGATGGTGCAACCTTAACACCCTGTATCACCGTAGCCGTATATCGCAAACACAAGTCAGGATCTGCGATCTCAACAGATGCCAAATCATGAACATCAGGACCATTAGATTCATATTCGATATCTGGTTGCCTGAGCGGATTTCCTGTGATGGCAGCAACATCCCTAGCAACTCCAAGCACACCAAGACAGTCTGGCCGATTAGGAGTTAACTCAATATCAAGTACAGTCTCTCCCAATACTTCACCAATAGGGGTACCAACAGTGACATCACCATCTAGAACTAAGATGCCATCGTGATCATCACCAATACCAAGTTCGCGTACCGAACAAACCATCCCCTCTGAAACAACACCTCGTATCTTTGAACGCTTCAATTTACGAGTTTTACCGGGCTCATCGGAATAAGGATCGTGTAAAACTGCGCCTATAGATGCATATGCAATCTTCTGTCCTTTTGCCACGTTAGGGGCACCGCACACTACCTCAGAGACACCGGATCCATGATCAACAGTAACGAGCTTTAATCGATCTGCATCAGGATGTTGTATGACATCTTGAACTTCACCAACTACCACATTGTCTATCCAGCCTGTGCGCTGAATAGCGTCAACCTCGTTTCCGCTCATTGTTAAGCGATGAGCAAGATCCTCTAGGTTAATATCAAAATCTACGTACTCTCTAAGCCAGGAAACAGGAACCTTCATGCGTTTTTCTCAATTTTCTCGACAATTCAGACAGATAAAAATAAGACATTTCACTAACGACTAACGGCGTATTCGCCGTTCCTAAAACTGACTCAGGAACCGCAGATCATTTGAAAAAAAATGTCGAATATCGGTGATCTCATTCTTCAACATCGAAATTCGCTCAGGTCCCATACCAAATGCAAAACCAGTGTACTTATCGGAATCGTAACCAGCGTTTTCAAGAACTTTTGGGTGGACCATTCCTGCACCCATAATCTCAAGCCAATTGCCTTTCCATTCAATGGACATGTCAACTCCAGGCTCCACGAAAGGAAAGAAGTCACAACGAAATCGTACTTTCTGGCTAGGACCAAATATACGACGAGCGAACTCATAAAGAGTCCCCTTGAGGTCCGCAAAAGTAATCCCCTCATCCACAGCTAAGCCTTCGATCTGATTGAACTGCCACTCATGAGTGGCATCAGTTGCTTCATAGCGATAACACTTACCAGGAACAACAACACGAATCGGCGGGTCATTAGCTTCCATTACACGAGCCTGAACAGGTGAAGTGTGTGTACGAAGAAGCAGATCGTCTTTTTCAGAATCAACCCAGAAAGTATCAAACATGTCTCGCGCTGGATGGTTTTGTGGAATGTTGAGCATGTCGAAGTTGTATCGCTCTAACTCAACTTCTGGTCCTTCTACTGTCTGAAAACCCATCTCGTTAAACGCCTGAGTGATCTCTCGTATCATCTGAGTAGATGGATGTAACCCACCGCTAGCAGGTTTTCTGCCAGGGAGAGTTACGTCAATCGAACCAAGAGGCGCAGATGAAGAATTGACAACGGCTATCCGCTTTTCAAATAAACCTTCTAGTTCGCCGCGCAGACGATTTGCTGCAGCGCCTACCACTCTCCTATCGTCAACTGCTAGCGAACCTAATCCGCGAAGAAGACTAGTAAGCTTGCCCTTTCGGCCAATAAAATCTACACGCCACACCTCAAGCTCTTCGCTTGTAGATGAGTTCTCTAATGCAGAAATCGCAACAAGTTTTAGTTCTTCTACTGATTCAGCGGCCGGTATATCTTGAGAATTTGGCAACGATAAAACCCTGACGTGACTAAGTGTCCAATGTGATCGAAAAATAATTTGTGAGTTATGCCACCACTCCACAAAGTAAGGAAATTATAGTGGAATTTATGCCACAAACAGACTAATAATCGACGATTGCACGTAACTCAATGAAAACTGGGAAACAGGCTGCGCAAGCAATAACAATCAATTTATATAGTTTTTCAACATAATTTTCCAAAGATGCCCAATTTTACGAATTACAATATATAAACTATATAAATTAACTAATACCGTCACAATATATGCTGGATGAGTTACGATTCCAACTTTGCTGCATACTGAATTGAATGCCGGTTACTGCCATCAAACCCTAAGTTAGTTGTTCTAACTAGCGACAAGTTCAAAAATGTGTAGTAGGGTCGACGTATGATCAGAGATCAGCCGCTATTGCGCAGGAAGCGCATAACCGCGCGGTTATAAGTAGTTATCCGAACGTAAGGGGTTCAAGATGGAAGCATACTGCATGAAGTGTAAGACCAAGCGTGAGATGCAGAATCCACAGCAGATCACTATGAAGAATGGTCGCCCCGCATCCCAGGGGAGTTGCCCGGTTTGCAGCACAAAGATGTTCAAGATTGGCAAAGCATCGTAGCCTAGCCTCCATTGAATTATCGACCCGTGCTTCGGCACGGGTCTTTTTTTTCACATAATACAATCAGGAAAAAGTCTTATCCAGATTTCTCGGAGTATGCTGCTCTCGTAAATGCATGAGAATACAAAGCACAATAAAAAAGATCACCTCGAACAAGTTTATTCGCTTACCAAGCAGCATTAATTTGAACAGGATAGCGCCAAAGTTATGAAAATCGATCGCATTGAAATTCGATACTTAGAAGCCAAACTCGACAAACCTTTTGGATGGTCACAAAGGTGGACTGATTCCAGAAGTGTAGTCGTGTTGAAAGTTCTAACGGATGATGGAGTGGTTGGTTGGGGTGAAACATATGGATCGCCTGAGACCATCATGGGTATAGCATCTGTCGCCAAACTGGCAATCGGCGAAAACCCTTCGAACATTTCAAAAGTATGGCACAAGATTCAACGGGCAACCTACCAGAGTCATGGCTACGCAGGTATCCCTGTTATGGCGGCAAGCGCCATAGACACAGCTTTATACGACATCACAGGTAAATCAACTGGAAAAGCAGCCGCCGAAGTTATGGGGGGGCGTATACGTGACTCGATAGCTGTGTACGCTACAGGGCTCTACTACGTCAACAACTATGCGCTGGAACCACATATTAAAGAAGCAGTAGGTTACGTGAACCAAGGGTTCACTGGAATGAAAATGAAAGTCGGGGCGCTCTCTCTCGAAGAAGATGCCGAACGTGTTAAAGCCACACGTAAAGCTATAGGCTCAGACATAAATTTAATGTTTGACGCTAATGAATCGTATGATGTCACCAGTGCGTTGACTTTTGCCAATATGGTTGCGGATCAGCAAATAACTTGGTTTGAAGAACCTTGTGCATCACGAGACTTTATCGGAAATAAACAAGTACAAGAAAAATCTCCGATCCCAGTATCAGGAGGCGAAAGTCTTTCCACACGGTGGGAATTCGCACCTCGACTGGCAGAACGCACTTTCGACATCATACAACCGGATATATGTGGAGTCGGAGGTCCATCTGAAATGCACCGTGTTGGCCTCATGGCGCAAGCGTTCGGAGTAAAGTTCAATCCACACTTCTGGGGGACAGGAATCAGCTTTGCTGCGGCGCTCCACTCGCTTGCCCTACAACCAATAAGCCAGATCGGCCAAAGTAACATCCCATATCAGAACGAATCAGTGCTCGAATTCGACCAAACACCGCACCCTGTACGTGAAGAACTTACACAACCATTCTTCACCCAAAACAACAGCCGAGTACCAGTACCAACTGCCCCTGGCCTTGGTATAGAAATCGACGAATCAGTTCTTAAACGATTCACTGTCGCTAACGTAATTACCATAGATACTCCAGTTAGTACCCAACCGTTCTTTTAAGTAAGTCGCTAATCAATTACCAGAGAGTAGAAATACTTAACCCATCAGGATCAATCGATGAAAATCACAGATGTTGAAGTAACACTATTCAAATGGGAATCCATACCAGATACCAGTTACAGCAGTCTTTCAGGAAAGATAGGGGGCAGGTCAGATCTGGGACTAGTCACTATATCGACTGATAAAGGAATAAATGGCCATGCTTTTTTAGGCAGTGCAAGCAAGCCGGCTTCAATAGACGCTAACTCTCTTATCAAGTTTCTAAAACCGTTGCTTATAGGACAAAATCCATTAGATCGAGAATTACTTTGGCAAAAAATGAGTGTAACGGTTAGAAATGCAGGTATTCGCGTTATTGGCGCTTGTGACATAGCTCTATGGGACATTGGCGGAAAATTTGCCAACATGCCAATCCATCAATTACTGGGAACATACCGAAGAACGGTAAGAGCATACGCCTCTTCAACCGTATACCAGGAGCCCGAACGTTATGCCGACGAAGCTATGCGTATGCAAAGTGAGGGCTGGACAGCTTACAAGATCCATCCTCCAACAAACCCCGAACTCGACATCGAGTGCTGCTTGCAAATCCGGAAAGCGGTCGGTGACAACCATACTCTGATGCTCGACTCAACATGGGCATATGACTACCCAAGCGCTGTACGGGTCGGGCAAGCAATCCAAGAACTAAATTATTACTGGTATGAAGATCCACTGGCCGATGACGATATATATAACTACGTAAAACTCAAACAGCAACTCCATATTCCGATGATGGCCACCGAGTATTCACCTGGAGGATTTACTTCGTACACTTCTTGGATCACCGAAAAAGCCACAGACTTCCTCAGAGGAGATGTTGCGGTCAAAGGAGGCATAACAGCGATTATGAAAACTGCCGCTCTGGCCGAAGCATTCCATATGAACTACGAAGTCCATCATGGTGGCAACTCGCTTAACAACGTTGCAAATATGCACGCAATAATGGCAATGAAAAACTGCGAGTTCTTTGAGGTCCTTCTGCCCTCTGGAGCACAAAAATACGGGCTAGAGAATGATATCGAGGTAGACTCAAGCGGCAATGTTCATGCATTCACAGGCCCCGGACTTGGTGCAGATATCGACTTCGACCTTATAGAGCATCATAAAGTCGGAGTTATTAGCTAAAAATATCGATGCTACTCTCCCATTAAATAACAGTCATTACCTTAATCCCAAAAATCTTGGAATAAGCTAGAGCGATAATTCAGATTAAGACAAAACCATGGAACAAAAATTGCCTGAAAACGAAACGATAAATGTACCTGAAGCGGATCCTGCAAAGGCAAAAAGCTACGAACGGGTGAAGCTGGTTATGTCCCTCGTATCGATGGCGCTTAATTTTGTTATTCCAATACTATTCCTACTCTTGGGTGGATCTGAAGCTATCAGAAACCTTGCTGAGGGCTGGACAGGTTCGGCTGCACTAATCGTTGTGATCTACCTGTTGGTCTCAGGCGCAGGCTTGCAGGCAATTGAATTTCCTTTCGAAATTTTCTCGGGATTCATAGTAGAAAAAAAATATGGCCTAAGTAAGATTTCGATACGCGGCTGGCTATGGGACTGGCTTAAAGGAACAATGATTCAAACGGTATTAGCCGTCGCATTGATTTCTGGAATCTACTGGTTATTGCGTTCCCAGCCTGAAACGTGGTGGGTATGGGCAGCGATCGGTGTAATAGTCCTAATGATAATTATGATGGCTCTTGTTCCTATATTGCTCATGCCCCTTTTTTACAGATTCGAACCAATCCCTGAGGGCGAACTTAAAGACAGACTATTTGCCCTAGCCGACCGAATTGGTACCAATGTGAAAGGGGTCTATGTATGGCATCTAGGGGATAAGTCATCCAAGGCCAACGCCGCCGTTACAGGCTGGGGGAGGACCAGAAGAATCATCATTTCTGACACCCTTATCGAATCAAATACAGTGGAAGAAATTGAAGTGGTTATGGCACACGAACTGGGTCACCATGTCAGAGGCGACGTGTGGAAAATGTTGGTTGTACAGTCCGCTCTTGTATTCATAAGCTTTTTCGTAATAGACCTAGCTCTAATAGCGTGGATAGATGCTCTAGGGCTGAGAGGAATTGGCGATATCGCAGGTCTGCCCCTCGTACTCATAGTCGGTACGGGAGTATCACTTGTGGCTCTTCCAGTTGCAAACTGGCTATCACGTAAAGCCGAGACGTCAGCTGATATGTACGCATTAAATCTAACGGGCATGAAAGATGATTTCATATCAGCTATGACGAAGCTCGGAGATCAAAACCTGTCGCAAAAACAACCCAACGCAATTGTAGAGTTCATATTTCACTCTCATCCATCGATCCAACACCGGATCGAAAACGCTAACGCGTGGTCTACAACCAGCAATGAAAAACCAGAGAGAAGTCAGTGACTAAATTCAATCCAACAACCGAAATTTCTGTAGAAGGGGATAAATTTCTGGTCAATGGCACACCGACCAACAAAGCAGCCACCTTCCGGGGTGTTTCGATAGAAGGCTTGATGATGAACAGCCGGATGGCTAACGCGGTGTTCGACGACGATAACGAGTTCACTAGACACCTATGGGCTTATCCAGACAGTAAAATTTGGGATGCCAACCGCAACACGAAAGAGTTGATCGAAATGCTCCCGACTTACAAGTCGAAAGGGCTATCTTGCATCGACGTGAATCTGCAGGGTGCTTCACCACTTGGATACTACAAGTCCAGCCCTGAAGGTCTATCTGACTTGATGGCACGAATCCGAACCAAATTCCCGGATGCAACTGAATCTGAAATATGGGCGGGACTCCCTAGCACACGTTCACAACCATGGAACTCTGGAGCTTTCACAGAAAATGGCGACCTGAAACCTGCCTTTATGACGCGGTTAGGAAAGGTTATCGAGGCGGCCGATGAAATTGGTATGGTCGTGTGCCTCGGACTCTTTTACTTCGGCCAAGACGAACGCATTAGTGATGAAGGATCTGTAAAAACAGCGGTCGAAAAAGCAACTAACTGGGTTCTGCACAGCGGGTACACAAACGTACTTCTAGAGATAAATAATGAGTGTGATGTACCGCTCTACGAACATGAAATCCTATGCCCGGACAGGGTTCATGAACTGATAAATCTTGCGAAATCTATATCTAAAGATGGGGCTCGCCTCCTCGTGAGCACCAGCTTCACAAGACGAATGGTTCCCACAGAAAAAGTAATCGAATCATCTGACTTCATACTGTTGCATGGGAATGGTATGCATGATCCGATGGAAATCACCAAACGAGTCCAAGAGACCCGCAGCGCAAACTCATATAAAGGTCAGCCTATATTTTTCAACGAAGATGATCATTTCGAATTTGAAAATGAGTCAAACAACTTCGTAGCTGCCCTAAAACAGAGAACTGGATGGGGATATTTCGACCCAGGATCTGGCGCTGGAGGCTCTGCGGCTTACGGAGACTACAAATCCGGCTACCAGAACCCTCCTATTAACTGGACAATAAACACCAAAAGAAAAGAGGGCTTCTTCTGGTTTTTGAACAAGGTCACTAAATAGTTCAATCAAACCCGAACAAATTGATGACATCCTGTACTTAAATCAGGATATTGAACCCAAATACAAGGCCAAATAATCGAATACCGCTAAAATTCCTTTATATCACCATGAAACATAAATGCATTTATCTTGAATAAATTCCATATGAAAACGGTGGAACTCTCCGTTACAAACCCAACATAAGGATTCGTATTGATGACCACAATGCCAAAAATCTCCCTGTCAGGCAAAGTCGCCTTCGTAAGCGGTGCATCGAAAGGCATAGGTGTAGAAATAGCGAAACATCTTGCGGAAGCCGGAGCAGATCTTGCACTAACTGCTAGAAACGGCGATGAACTGGAAGAAACTGCTAATGCCGCTAGAAAGTACGGAGTAAGAGTCTGGACGAAAACGGCTGAACTACAGGATGAAAACGATGTGAAAATTCTCGCATCAGAAACTCTAGAGCATTTTGGGCAGGTAGATATCCTGGTGAATAATGCAGGAGTTGCAAAACATCAACCATTCTTCGAAATTGATATCAACACTTTTGAAATGGTAATGGACGTGAACCTAAAGGCGCCGCTTTTGCTCACACAAGCATTTGCACGAGGAATGGTTGAACGCAAAGCTGGTAAAATTATCAATATCTCCTCAAGAGGTGCCATTCGAGCGATCCCAACGGGTGCTACTTACTGTGCATCAAAAGCAGCGCTTCAGCTTATGACTCAGACAATGGCCGTGGAGTTTGGTCCTTACAACGTACAATCAAACTGTATTGCGCCTACCGTAACGATGACGCCAATGGGCGAGAGTGCATGGCCACCAAGCCCGAGACGTGACGCAAAACTGTCAAAAATTCCTACAGGACGGTTCGCTGAGCCAGATGAAATCGCAAAAACAGTGGTTTTCCTTGCTTCCTCTCAGGCTGACTTCATCAACGGAATAGAACTGCCAATCGATGGAGGCGAAGGAGCCGGTTAACCCAACATACTAAGACATAAGAGCGTACGTATAACAATATACTTCATCGCTGTTAATCCCATCACAAAGCGATAGGGTGTAAGGGGATTTTTATCTGCCGATATCGATGCGCATAAACTTTTCGGCGAGTTCGACTCCGTGCTCTTTTCCGGATTCACCCAAGCGTTTACGAGACCTAGCGTCGCGTTCATCGCTACGCTCTCCAACCTGGCTAACGTGCGAGTGGAGAGCGTTTTGACGAGT
>DBSW01000070.1:0-248 GCA_002306745.1 Dehalococcoidia bacterium UBA1332
CCCCGACTCTTAGATCAATTAAGGCCTCCAGTACAGCATCTAGGTCATGCTCTTCACCATCTTCGAGTCTTTTTTGCTTGCGATACATTTCGGGAATAACAAGCTCAAATTGACGCTTTATTTGAGCGACTAGGCCAGCATTATCTGCCAAGGTTTCACGGAAAAAATGAGGCTCGCCATCGGCCATCGTCTTTTCATGAACCATGCACCAGTTAGGCTTATATTCATTAGCTCTGAAATCCCACTCA
>DBSW01000070.1:557-794 GCA_002306745.1 Dehalococcoidia bacterium UBA1332
TCATTAGCTCTGAAATCCCACTCAGGATAAGTGTAAGTGTCCGGTTCAGTTGCGGTTAAAGGACCACCATCCTCATCAATATGTTGTGAGGGGCCAGGCTGGAACTGTTGATTCTCAGGGTCGCGTTTCTGCAACTCTTTCATAAGGTTTTCGATCATCTCTGAAACCTGTTGATCTCCACCTTCTTCACCTTCGGTTTGCTCCATTTCCATCTCTGGAGCGTTTTTCATCATTTCT
>DBSW01000070.1:1113-13445 GCA_002306745.1 Dehalococcoidia bacterium UBA1332
AGCGTTTTTCATCATTTCTTCAAGCTGCTCTTGGGTGATTGGCTCCATCTCGCCGGATTCTGACAATTCGCCACCATCCATCATTTGCATCTGCGAAAGCAGTTGCGATAACTCTGGTTTAAATTCGCCACGGTAATCAACTTCTTGGGGTGATGAATAATCATCTCCTGGCAACTCTTCGCTTTCGATATCTTCACCCTCAGCACCATCTTGATCTGCGTCTGCTTCACCATCGCCTGCTGTACCAGCCATACCCATGAATTGTTGAATCAATTCTTCAGGATCTACAACATCCTGGTCTTCATCAGATTCGAAATCCTCCTCTTCTTCTTCTGGATTGAGTTGCTCAAAGTCATCATCATCAAGTTCTTCATTTTTGACCTCGATCAATATCGAATAGGCTCTTATCGTAGCCTCAGCAGTATCTTCAACAATTGCTTCCGAACTAGTTATTTGCCTAACAAGTCTAAGCAGCTTTTTAGCAGTTTCTTTGTGTTCGGAAGGAACAAAGATAGAATCTACCTGGCCCAGACTGACCCGGATCATAAATTCAACAAGTGCCTCACGTGCTGGAAGGTCGGTAACATCTGGGCGTGATTCGAGTGCAGCTCCACGGACCATGTTATACATAACTAGGACCCCTGGATAAAGGTCAGCCACATACCCATCAATCCTAGAGCTCTCAAGAACGGTAAAAATATCGAGTGCCAGCCTACGTTCTTGGAAAAGATCAAAGAATCTACTCATATCGGTAAGAAACCCAGGTTTACCAGATTCCTCTGAAATATCTTTAGAAATCGGTTGCTGTCCTTCTTCTATATTGGCACAGGATTTATCACCCAAACAATTCTCTTCCGAGTGCCGCCTTGCAGTTTCAGCTTTGGCTTTTGCAGTTTGCAGCTCTTTGGCACCAGGCAAACGTTGACGAAGGTCCTCAAAAATAAGAGATGGAACATCAAAATCAAAAGCAAACGACCCAAATTCGATATGCCCAATCTGATGCGTAGAAATCACTTTAAAAAAGCCAAAATTTTTGTCTTTACTCGTATACCTATTGATTACAGTTGGCATATAGATGGTGGTTCCTTCGGTCGTTGGTAACTCACCTTGGAACCATCCAATGTTCTTATCTGCTAGAGCCTGAGCAGCCTGAATCTCGATCATGTGACCAGTTAGCGCAAGACAGTACATTTGAATAACTTCGCGCACTCGAGCTAGTTCTACAGAGGAAGACAGGGAATCGAGCATCTCTTGAGATGCCGGAGATTCGAGTCGGAAATACGATACAGCAGCCTCATCATTATCACGTGCGATGCGTATTCCTTCAGCTTGCCACTGCGCCATCTGTTCAAAAGTTACGCGCTCAAGAACATCCGGAACGACTTTCAAAAATTCTGGTGCAGCCGGTGCTGCAACTGCTGCGATGCTATCGGTCATTTCAAGCAGACGATCTCGGCTATCAGATGGTACTTTGTTGACTGTATTCGCTCCATCACGCAGTACTCCAGCCGCATCGTTTCCACCTGTAATAACTAGGCGCCTAGCAAGAGAAATTAGCGGGGCACGATGCGTCGTAGCGATTTCGACTAGTCCGGCTGTAGCTGCATCAAAAAGCACTGTCGTTTCACGCCAAGATTTTTCCGCAACAACATTGACTAGATTAATAAACTGATCCACATCACCTGAAATTTTCGGAAATAGTTCGATACCAGCCGCAAGCGAATCACCTGCCTGATCGTAAGAACGCCGAGAAAGAACTTCAAGAAATTCTCCAAAATGACAGAACTCTTCAAACGTCAAAGTTTCTAAAAGCTCTGGAGTCGACTCAAATAGACGACAAGCTAGAGCTGATGACTTCCATGTTCCTCTGTATAAGCCACGACAAACATTAGCCCAATCGTCGATATAGCGAGGCCTAAGTCTCAACATCGCTTTCGGAGAGGATTTGAAGTAGGCAACCGCTAATGAAGGTGAATCGTCACAAAGCGATGTACCGGTTTTGGCCCATTTTAAAAATTGACCAGAGGGCAACTGCCGCTGTACGGCAACAGAGGCATCGAAGAACTCTGCAGCAGCTTCCCATGAGCGAACCGTCTTACGCGCTATCTCCAGTCCTTCAGTAGCCCAAAGATTACATGTTTGCTCAGCAAGGCGGCCCGTAAGTTTACTAAGCGAAGCCTCATATCGGTCTAGTACCGGAGCAGGGAAACTACTGAGCTCCTCGCGTGTGACCTGTATAGGATTTGTTTTTGAGTTTTCAGGACTCGTCAATCGCTCACCTTTTCAGAGTATGTCATGCGGCTTCTTTTACAATATTTATAGTATTAGCGATTATCCTCGCGGACGCTCCCCATATCACCCGACCTTCATATACATAGGCATCGATTATCCGCGTCGTGCCATTTTTGAGAATCGTGATCGAGCGCTTTGAGCTTTGATCAACAAAAACCCTGACGGGTACATATACAACGTCGGCTACTTCTGCAGAGTCTGGAGTAATATTGACTGACTCTGACACCTGCCCTGCGTACGGGAATACTTCAAATCCGGTCGAGGTATCAACCTTTGGCATCTGACACCAAATATCGATGTCATCAGATCCAATACCTAACTCCTCATTGGTCTCTCGTAGCGCTGCATGCATTGATGATTTGTCAGAATCTTCTATCATTCCGCCCGGGAAAGCCCATTGGCCGCTATGATTTCTTAGTGCTTCAGCACGCTTAATCATAAGAACGGACAATTCCTGATTATTCATAGTGAACAAAACAGTAACAGCCGCGAGCGTGCGACTGCCCTCCACTTCATGTTTGGTCATCGAGTGAGATTTCAGAGCATTTTCTAGCTTTTGTATGGTAAGTCTAAGAGTGCTCACGCGAAGATCGAAGTAACCACCTCATCAATGCTACGCTGGATCTGCGGGTCATCTGTGATACCCCATGTAACTGAAACTTGGCACGCTCTTCGTTGCTGAACACCTTCCTTGATCAACTTGCCTGCGTATATAAGCATTCTGGTGCTTGCGCCTTCTTCAAGACCATGTTCTCGCAAATTTCGAATTTTTACTCCCAATCGGGCAAGCCGTTCAGCAGTATCGGTGTCACATCCTGATTCATGTGCGATGATCGCTGCCTCCCGTTCTTCGTCAGGAAAATCAAATTCCAATGCTACAAACCGCTGGCGTGTACTGTGTTTAAGATCCTTCAAGGCATTTTGGTAGCCCGGATTATATGAAACCACAAGCAAGAAACCATCGGCAGCGTCAATAGTCGATCCAAGTTTGTCAATAGTTAAAGATCGACGGTGGTCAGTAAGAGGGTGAATAATTACCGTAGTATCTTTTCGCGCCTCAACAATTTCATCGAGATAGCAAATACCTCCAGATTTTACAGCTCGGGTTAACGGTCCATCTATCCAACGAGTTCCATCTGCATCCAAAAGATAGCGACCAACCAGATCACTAGCTGTCAGGTCTTCATGGCAGGCTACAGTAATTAATGGAAGTTTATCTCCAGAACCTTGTAGCGATTTCTCTCCCGGGTTTCGCGAGGCAACACCCTCACTCAGTCGCCACGCCATGTGTTCCACGAAACGTGTTTTGCCAGTCCCAGTCGGCCCCTTTAACAAAATCGGAACTCTTTGACGATACGCTGATTCGAATATCTCTATTTCGTCTGAAGTCGGTACGTAAAACGGTTCATCCGCAACATAGTACTCTTCAATATCACGCTCAATATATTTCTGTTCTGTGGCCATTAGTACTCGTGCCGTTAAGGCATTTTCTCACCGAATAAACGGTGGACTATTTTTGAAAGTTTCCCGTTAGGTTGGAACGGTATCCCATAAGCTGGATACATGATTCCGTAAATCTTTGATTGTCTTGTTGTTTTCAATTACCAAGTCAGCTCTATTTTCGCGATCAATCCGATTCATCTGCGAACTACGTCGCTCTCGCAACTCTGACTTGCCCATATTGGACCTCGCAAATACGCGTTTGTAAACCATTTCCGAGGGGGATTCGACGGTCCAAACAACATCGAACAAACCATCCCAACCTGCTTCATAAAGCTTTGGCACCTCAATTACAACTGCCTGACTACCTCGATTCTCCTCATACTTCAATCGGTCTATTACCCATTGTTTCGTAACCGGCCAAACAATCGACTCTAATGCTGATCTTTTTGCCTCATCCGAGAAAACGATGCTAGCAAGAACTTCCCGGTTAATCGTTCCGCTATCGCTCACCACTTCGGTGCCAAACGTTTCAACTATGACCTTATGTGCCTCAGTCCCAGGCTCGTATGACAAGTGTGCTGCTTTGTCCGAATCGATCACAACTGCACCCAGTTCCCTAAGAACATGTGCGACTTCGGTTTTTCCGGTTCCAATTCCGCCGGTCAGGCCGATGACAAACACTGCAACTCCTGCATGAGACATTTATATACGTCGCGAGCCGACTTATCTTACGCTCGTGTTTACGGTCGCGCACTGCCTGATAATGAAGTTCTAGATTTTTTCAAGTTAGATTAAAGTTTACGCGTAGTAAACTTCTGAAGTAGTTATTACGATATCAATAATATTCAGGTGAAAACATCAACTTTGCAGACGATGCATCGAACTATCTATTTGTACCTAGGGGAAGGCAATTGACCGAATCTGCTTACCGATCTCTGCCATCGGTAGATACGCTATTGCAAGCTACAGAAATCGCGTGCCTAGCAGATACTTTTTCGCATAAAACAGTGTCCATGATGGTACGAGGGATTCTAGAACAAGCTAGAGTTATGATCAGGGAAACTGGCTCAGCTCCTTCGGTCGAATCAATGATCAATCAAATCGTTGATGAGGTTGAACATACATGGGCAATATGGCCAAAACCGGTAGTAAATGCTACGGGAGTGGTCCTACACACCAATTTAGGAAGGGCGCCTTTAGGTAAAGATCTGTCAAGCGCTGCGGCAAGTTCAAGTTTTTTTTACTCCGATCTTGAATTGAATATGGATACGGGCAAACGCGGTTCAAGAAACTCGCATATCTCCAAGTTGTTATCCAAAACGACTGGATCGCAGGCAGGACTAGCGGTCAATAACAATGCCGCTGCGGTCCTCCTATGCCTTGCTGCGGTATCCAACCTTAAATCAGACGTGAAAGAAGTAATTGTTTCGCGTGGCGAGGCCGTAGAAATTGGTGGCGGGTTCAGAATTCCTGATGTGATGCAGCAATCAGGCGCTAAACTCATTGAAGTTGGTACAACTAATCGAACATACCCCTCAGATTACGAGACTGCTATCACCCCTAATACAGCAGCCATATTAAAAGTACACCCAAGTAATTTCGTTGTTGATGGTTTCACTCACGTGACTACAGTGGCCGAACTTGTTGAAGTTGGGAAAAAACATCAGATACCAGTAATAAATGATTTAGGGTCAGGCTGCCTCGTGGATACACGAAAGTACGGTCTTAAACAGGAAGCCCAACCACAAACTTCAGTTTCCAACGGAGTTGCCTTAACACTGTTCTCAGGAGACAAATTACTAGGAGGGCCTCAGTCGGGACTGATAGTGGGTGAAAAAAAATGGATTGAGATTGTTTCTAAACACCCCCTTGCAAGAGCGGTACGAATCGACAAAATGACGCTTGCTTCAACCGCTGCAACATTAGGCGCTTACCTAAAAGGCTCTTATGAAACCGATATTCCTATCTGGAACATGATCTCGATGAATGAATCCAAAATAATGGCACGAGCCGAAAGATGGCAACAACAAACAGGTGTTGGTGTTATTGCAAGTTCGAGATCAACGATCGGTGGAGGTTCACTACCCGGTCAAACATTACCAACGACAGTACTGTCAATAAGACCAGAAATAAATCCAGATCAATTCATGTATTTTCTGAGAGATGCGAAATTAACCGTGATCGGACGTATTGAAAACGAAAAAATTTTACTCGATCCTCGCACTGTAATTCCACAACAGGATGATGCTGTAATTGAAGCAGTTATCAGCGCCCATGAGCGTTCAGCAAATTGAGCCCAAGACGTCGACGGAGGCCGAGACCGGAATCCGAAAAAGCTTGGGCAGTAAATTCCGCACACGGTTTTGATCTCGTTGACATCGAAATCGATCTTCACGGAATGAGAGCCCACGAGGCAGATACACAGATCAAAATACATCTACAAAGATGTCATAACGCTCGTTTGCATGTTGCAAAATTTATCCACGGGCATGGCAACGGCACTCTTAAACAATTAACGAGAGACCTGCTTTCAGCAAGCAATTTAGTAGCAAGGCATTACCCAGGGCCTTATGGTGACGGCGGCGATGCAGTAACCATCGCAGAACTAGATTATGGCGGTCACAGACCATATAACCGACGCGCTAATAACTCGATCGTGCCTAAGGCGATTCGTCGAAACTAACACTAAAGTTAAATAAAAAGGATTTCAGATAACGATTTTAGAATAGATAGCTATCGTAACTGGTGAGGCAAAGCGTTACACCTCGATAAATCGCTACATATATTCGACTAAGAATATGACCTTATTTGACCATAGAAAACAAGATTTGCAGAGACGTCTCGCACCACTTTCAACACGCATGCGTCCACAAAGTCTGGATCAATACGCCGGACAAAAACACGTCCTAAGCCCCGGCAAAGTTCTTCGCAATGCAATTGAAGCAGACCGCCTACCGTCAATGATACTTTGGGGCCCACCTGGAAGCGGGAAAACCACTCTAGCACGATTAATAGCAAGAGAAACACGCTCGCATTTCGAACAGATAAGCGCTGTGACATCAGGTGTAAAAGACGTCAGACAGGTTATGTCATCCGCTAACGATCGACTAGGTCAAACAGCTAGAAGAACAATACTGTTCATAGACGAGATTCACCGGTTCTCTAAATCTCAACAGGATGCTCTACTGCCTTATGTGGAAGATGGGACGGTCACCCTGATAGGAGCAACAACGGAAAACCCGTCATTCGAAGTCATTTCCCCACTAATATCCCGTACTCGAATATTCACGCTGGATCCTTTGAGCGACGACGATATAGACGAAATAGTTGAACGAGCTATTTTGGATAAAGACCATGGTCTAGGGCACAGAAACGTATCACTAACGCAACCGTCGCTAAAGTTCCTATTACGAGTTGCAAATGGCGATGCCAGATCAGCCTTAAACATGCTGGAATTAGCGGTGGAATCTACTGAACCAAATGAAGGCGGTAATATCACTGTAGACCTAAAAACCATAGAAGAAGCCGCCCAACGTAACTCACGGTATGACCGACTCGGTGACATTCACTACGACACGATCTCAGCATTCATCAAAACTATACGCGCATCTGATCCGGATGCTGCACTGTACTATTTAGCAAGGATGATCGACGCTGGAGAAGATCCTGTATTTATTGCCCGACGGCTTGTCATTTCTGCTTCAGAAGATATTGGACTTGCTAATCCCAATGGACTCGCAGTCGCTATAGCAGCTCAACAAGCTGTCAGTTTTGTTGGGATGCCAGAGGGCCGTATACCACTTGCAGAAGCTACCATTTATTTAGCCTCTGCACCAAAATCTAACTCGGCATACAAAGCAATCGATAAAGCACTGGACTTTGTCCGATCAGAACGAGATGAACCTATCCCAAAACACCTTAGGAACGCGCCGAACGGACTAATGAAAGACATCGGATATGGTGCGGGATACGAAAACCCTCACAATAAAGCGGGGCACTTTTCAAAGTCAAAAAATTTGCCCGAAAAAATCAGCAACATACGGTTTTACAAGCCTGGTACATTGGGAGCGGAAAAAACCATGCGGGAAAGATTGATGAATTGGTGGGGCGACAGATATAAATAACCGACGCATTTACAACAGTATCTTCTAATGATTCCCGGCGTCGGCAACTAAACTTCAAACAATATTTTTCATAACTCGATCTAGTGCAGATATGGCAAACTCGTAGTCATCTTTAGTGACACCATAATGCGTGACAATCCTTAGATCAGAGTCACCTCCGTTAATATATACGCCCTCCTCCTTTAATTGTGCGGCGATTTGATCGCCAGTATGCTGAGGGACCCCGAAACGTATGATGTTTGTTTGAATATGTTCTGGGTCTACGGATATCCCAGGCATCTCAGCCATCCGCGAAGAAATGTGCTTGGCTGCGTCATGATCTTCCTGCATGCGCTCTACCATCAAATCAAGTGCGATAATTCCAGCGGCAGCAACGGCCCCAACCTGACGCATCCCAGAACCAAGCATCTTCCGCCACCGATCAGCTTCCTGTATGAACTCCCTTGATCCCACGACAACTGATCCAATGGGACAAGACAATCCCTTAGAAAGACAAAAGGTCGCCGAATCAACATGTTTCGATAAATCTGAAACAGGTACATCTAGCGCAACGGCAGCATTAAATATCCTTGCACCATCTAGGTGAACGTTTAAACCCTTTTCATGACCCGCATCTGCCATTGATTTCATATGCTCTGGCGATAACGCTCGGCCACTTGAGGCATTGTGTGTATTTTCAATAGTCAATAATCTAGTCGGCGGCTTATGGTAATCACGCGGCTTAACAGCTGACCGAATCAAATCTGGCTCCAAGAATCCAAATTCATCAGTCTTAATCGGATACAACACAACGCTTCCTAATACCATTGTTCCACCAGCTTCAGAATTCATGATGTGACATTGGTCACCTACAAGTACTTCATCACCTCGCTGAGCCTGAGCAAGTACAGATACCAAATTTCCCTGTGTACCTGAGGATACAAATAGACCTGCTTCTTTACCTAATAGCTCAGCTGCTTTTTCTTGAAGATGGTTAACCGTGGGATCATCGCCATATACATCGTCACCGAGTTCAGCATCATACATAGCCTTCTTCATATCGGGACTTGGGTGAGTCACAGTATCACTTCGCAGGTCTACTCGGATCATCTTGTCTGTCTCCAAAATTAGTTAACGTATTTAGATTCAAATTATGAAAGCGAACACAACTACCACAGATTCTATCCGCACACCGTCTCCGCGCCTACGGTACAAACGTATACTCGATTAGGTCTCATTGTCTCCAAATGAAAAATCAAGTAATAGACGTCGGGAACACTACAAATTCAATGAACAATGCTCCGGAAAAAATTAGCCAATCCACTGATAACAGCAACGCCAAGTTTACTGATCCATTACCGTGGGTTGTGTTGCTTAGTGTAGTGGCATTTGATCAAATTACGAAGTGGATAGTCATCGAAACCCTCACTGTTGGCGAATCATGGCCAGAAACAGGATTGTTTAGGTTTACACATGCTTGGAACACAGGCACAGCATTCTCACTTTTTCAAGGGCAAGGTGATTTACTAACATGGGTGTCACTCGGAGCCGTCTGTGTACTAGCATGGATTTACCGCTCACTAAAAAATCCGCATTGGTTGCTACGTTTTGCTTTCGGTCTACAGTTCGGTGGAGCTATAGGAAACATCATCGATCGCATTAGGCTTGGCCACGTGACAGATTTCCTCGACATCGGCTGGTGGCCAGTATTCAATATTGCCGACTCATCAATCGTAGTCGGTATTAGCCTAATGCTGATTTATTTCTGGTTCTTACAAGCGAAAGCCGATGACGCACGTTCAAACAAATCGAATTTATCTACAACAACTAATTCCAAGACCGCTACAACTCCCGACCAATCTAATGAACCGAAAGCAAAGAATACAAAAGTAAATTAAAGGTCAAAAATTGACAGAGCTTATCGTCTCAAATACCCAGTCTGGGCAAAGATTGGATACATATATTGCAAATAACTGGGATGAAGGACAATCGCGCGCTAAAGCACAACGGGCTATCCAAGCAGGACTGGTTCTAGTCAACAATAAAGTAGTAAACCGAGCCTCCATAAGAGTTAATCAAGGGCAACGCATACATATAACGACATTACCTAGTATCGATCCAGATAAGATACAACCACGCGATATACCACTCGATGTAGTGTATGAAGACGAACATTTAGCAGTTATCAATAAACAAACTGGCATTGCAGTACATCCAGGTGCGGGACACTCTGAAGACACACTTGTTAACGGTGCTATTAAACGGTGGCCACACATAAAAGACATCGGAAAAAGCGATCGCCCTGGAATAGTTCATCGGCTAGATAAAGACACTAGTGGACTCATGGTCATTGCGTTATCTACTCAGGCGTACAATCGCCTTTCCGAAATGATTAGAAATCGAGAAATTAATAGGATCTATTCAGCTCTGGTTCACGGCATCCCCAAACGACGAAAAGGCATAGTCGATGCACCTATCGGCCGAAGTAAACACAACCGACTTAAGCAAACAATAATGACAGACGGCAAGCCATCTCGCACTCACTACTTAGTAGATTACGAAATAGGAGATTTCGCCTACCTAAAAATCAAGTTGGAAACAGGTCGTATGCACCAGATACGAGTACACATGGAAGCGATCGGCCATCCTGTAATTGGTGACAAAACCTATGGCAAAAATAAGAAATTCCCTAAGTTAGCCCGACAATTCTTGCATGCTTCAAAATTAGAGTTTTCACATCCGATAACTGGTGAATCAATATCTTTATCCTCAGACATCCCGAAAGACCTACAAGAAGCACTTTGTAGATTAAATTGAATATTTATACGATCAGAAACGTTTATCCTCCGCCAGTTCACTGCTAAAGTTTTTGTAATGACTAATCCAACTTCACCAGTACGGGTTCGGTATGCTCCCAGTCCCACCGGTATCCCGCATATAGGTAATATTCGCACCGCCCTCTTTTGCTGGGTGATCGCCCAACAAACAAACGGACAGTTTATTGTCCGTATTGAGGACACAGATAGGAGTCGTTATGACTCCGACGCAGAAAAAGCCATTTTCGAGTCGCTTCAATGGCTTGGATTAGATTTTGATGAAGGACCCGGCAAAGGCGGCTTACATGGCCCTTATGTTCAGTCCCAACGCCAAGCTACATACGTAAAAGCTGCCGAAAAACTAGTGGAATCAGGTCATGCATATTATGACGACACCACACCCGAACAACTACACGCATTGCGAGAGCGACAGAAAGCTGCCAAACAGCCACCACGATATGATGGACGCGGGCGACATCGTAGCCCTGAAGAGATCGAAGAATCTCGCCAAGCTGGACTACCAATCACAATACGCCTGAAAGTTCCAGATCACGGAAAGATCGCATTCGAAGACTCTGTACGTGGAAAGATTACTTTCGAACTCAAAGAGCTAGATGATTTCGTCATTTTGAAATCCGATCAAATGCCGACTTACCACCTAGCACATGTTCTTGACGACGCTTCCATGGGAGTTACCCATGTAATCCGCGGAGATGAATGGATTTCTAGCACGCCACGCCATTTATTGATTCACCAAGCACTCGGTATCACGCCCCCGAAATATGTTCATGTCCCGCTGATACTAGGTAATGACAAGGCTAAGTTAAGCAAACGCCACGGGGCGACATCGGCTCTTGAATATAGAGACATGGGTTTTTTGCCCGATGCAGTGTTCAATTTCATCTGCCTACTAGGCTGGTCACCAGGCGACGATACCGAAGTCATGGCACGCAAAGATATTATTAATCGTTTCAGTATCGACCGGATCAATGATTCGCCTGCAACTTTTGATGCCGAAAAACTCGAATGGATGAACGGCGTCTACATTCGAAACATGAATACTGACGACTTGATCTGCGCACTACTACCTTTCATGGAAAAACCTGAATCTGATGGAGGGCTCCCAGATTCGGTAACCCGTCCAATCGATCGAGTTTACTTAAAACAGTTGATTCCATTAGTACAAGAACGTTTGAAACTCCTTACAGAAGGTACCGAAACTCTCGATTTTTTCTTCAAAGAAAATGTGGACCCTTCGGCTGAAGAGCTTCCAGGCAAAAAAATGGGCGCGGCAATGACAATTCAAGCACTGGAGGCAGCGCTTGCACTTTGTAAAACATCTTCACCGTTCGAACCTGAATTTTTGGAATCAGAATATCGTGCATTAGCAGAGAAAATCCAAATGAAACCTGGTCAACTGTTTTCGCCGATAAGAGTTGCAATAACCGGCAAGAAATTCGCTCCACCATTATTCGACACCATGTCTGCGCTTGGTCAGGATCGATGCATAACGAGGATGGAAAAAGCAATTTTGACCTTAAAGTTGTCGATAATCGCGTAAGGAAATATGGCTTTGAATTTCAAAGATTTCATTGACCTATTGGTAGAGTAATACCTATACTTGAATGCAATACATCTATGTCTTTGATGTATTTTCCAATATTCGTACAAGAGATAC
>DBSW01000004.1 GCA_002306745.1 Dehalococcoidia bacterium UBA1332
GCAATTATTATGGATGGGAATGGAAGATGGGCCGAGGAACGAGGGTTAGATGTGTCTGAAGGACATCATGCGGGCTTTGAAAACTTAAAGCGTGTGGTGTCTGATCTTGCTCAGTATGGTGTCAATTACCTTACTTTGTATGCATTTTCGACTGAGAATTGGGAACGACCTAAAGCTGAAGTAAACGGCATTCTTGAATTGGCGATAGCAGTCATTGCTCATGAATCACAACAACTACACGAAAGTAATGTGCAAATTCGCCATCTTGGACGGGTAGATAGGATCTCAGGGGAGCTTAAGGGTGAATTGTTACAGGCAGTGGAAATGACTGCTAGCAACACAGGTTTGACCCTAGCGATAGCCTTTGATTACGGTGGACGATCAGAAATAGCGCAAGCGGCAAAGCGGATGGTTGACGATGGAGTTAATTCTGACCAAATAGACGAGATTAAGTTCTCAGAATATTTATATACCGATGGAATGCCGGATGTAGATTTATTGATACGGACGGGGGGTGATTTCCGTATTAGTAACTTTTTGTTATGGCAAGCTGCATATTCGGAGTTCTATTTTTCTGAGGTTCTCTGGCCCGATTTTTATGGGCAGCATATTGACAGTGCGCTTGAGTCTTTTAGTACTCGAAAGCGCAGGTTTGGTAGGCGAGAATAATTTGTAATTTCGCTCATGCTGTATGTGACGCGAAATTAATTGAATTCCTGTCTAATTTAGTGCGTAAATAATTCCGGAAATATGATTCTTATCTTTTCAACTACATTGGGAATCTAAATTGCTAACTCGAATAATTAGTGCGGCTTTTGGTATTTCCATCGTACTAATCGCAATATGGATTGGTTTTCCTGGTGTCGCCGTCCTTGCAGTATTGGCAGGTTTTATCGGCGGATATGAGCTTAATCGACTTGCTCGACCATCTGCACGCATTTCTGACGGTACTCGGATGATATCTCTAGTCGCAGGACCGGTTGTTCTCGCATCAGTCGGCGTATGGCTTGCAACAGACGGACGCATCAATGGCGGTCTAATGCCTATTCTTGTAGCAATAATCTTTGCTCTAACGGTATTGTTAAGAGGTTTGGCTACTCTAAGAAAGTCATCTGATGTAGAGTCATGGGCGTATTGGGTATTTGCTGCTTATACAGGTGTTGCTCTTGCACACGCTCCGGTATTGATCGAACTTGAGCGTGGTCGCGAATTAGTTTTGTTCATCCTTCTAACGACATTTTCAATCGATACTATGGCGCTTTTCGTAGGCTTGTTAATTGGGCGTCACCGATTGGCACCGAGTATTAGCCCTAAAAAATCTTGGGAGGGTGCATTTGCTGGGTTGCTTGGTGGGGTGGCAATGGCGATTACCGTTGATCTGGTATTAAACATACATTTTACTTTGATGATGGCTGGATTACTCGGGGGTATTTTAGGCGTAACCGCTATTTTTGGTGATCTCTATGAATCGTGGGTCAAGAGGAAAGCTGGTGTTAAGGACAGCGGTACTATTATCCCTGGACATGGGGGCATTCTTGACCGTCTAGATAGCGTGATACCTAACCTGATGATCGTATACTGGGTTGCCGTATGGGTCACTCTGTAAAAAACATAGTAATTTTGGGTTCGACTGGATCAGTCGGAACGCAGGCTCTCGACATCATCCGTGCCTTTCCGGATCGTTTTGAAGTGGTTGGTCTGTGTAATGGTCGAAATAGCCAGCTGTTTAAAAGACAACTTGAAGAGTTCAAACCACAATATTTCAACACATTAAGTGATATCGAAAAAGACTATGCAGGTTCTAAATTCGCTGCGGCAGAGGAAATAGTTTCACTCTTAGATGTTGACCTAGTTATGGCGTCGACAGTTGGCTGTGCAGGTATGGGGGCCGTTATCGCAGCATTACGTGCAGGAAAAGATGTCGCTCTAGCTAACAAAGAAGTCGTCGTTATGGCAGGAGATCTTCTTTTCAAGGAGGCGGTATCCAGTGGATCGCGAATACTGCCTGCTGATAGTGAACCTTCGGCTATATGGCAGTGCCTAGAGGGCGAAGACAGCCCTGCCTCACGATTAATTATTACTGCCTCTGGTGGAGCATTCCGTGATCGAACTTGGAAATCCTTAACTGACGTCACTCCCGAGGAGGCACTTAAACATCCCACTTGGGTCATGGGGTCTAAAATCACAATTGATTCAGCTACGTTAATGAATAAGGCATTTGAAGTTATAGAGTCAAGATGGATGTTCGATATTCCGTTTGAGCAGATTGATGTGACGATTCATCGTCAAAGCATTGTTCATTCAATGGTCGAATTTGCGGACGGCACACTCAAGGCGCAACTCGGACCTACGAGCATGCTGCAGGTTATTCAACACGCACTTATGTACCCAGACAGGCAACCAAACGATGCTTTACCTGTTATGGACGCGGTTTCTATGGGATCTCTCACCTTTGAAGAGATGGATCGTTCGCTTTATCCATGCTTTGAATTAGCGCTTGACTACGGTAAACAGGGTGGGACGTATCCAGCCGCACTTGCTGGGGCTGATGAAGCGGCTGTTGAGTTGTTTTCCAAAGGAAAATTAGGGTTTACAGAGATTCCTGATGCTGTCGAAAAGACTTTATCTGATCATGTTGTGATTTCAAATCCTAGTGTTGAGGAAACTATCGAAACTGCTGCTTGGGCAATGAAAACCACACTGAATCGACACAATGAAAACACATTTCTGAGCTAGCATTAATGACTATGCTAGAAACTTTATTCTTTGGTGTCATTACTTTCATAATTGTTCTCGGACCTCTTGTAATTCTGCACGAGCTTGGCCACTTGTGGACTGCCAGAGGATTCGGTGTGAAGACACTTGAATTTGGATTCGGTTTTCCTCCGAGAGTCGGTGGGTTTTGGACTGGTCAAACTACGATTCTAGTAGACGAATCAACCTTATTCGAGATTGATTCCCGATCTCTTGAAGGTAAAACAGCAACGATCAAGACCCTATTTGATGATCACGGCAGATTACTTGCGGTTAACGTTCGGCATCGACAAAAGGGTGATGATTCCGAGGCCTCCTCAGGTGCACAAATTGTTACAGGCAAAGTTAGATCTTTTGATGGCAAAAAGATTGTAGTAGCCGATATGCTCTGGTCCTTTAATTGGCTGCCACTCGGAGGATTTGTCCGAATGGTAGGCGAGGAGAGTAGTCAGGCTGACGGATCATTAGGAAGTAAACCATACTGGCAGAGAATCGTGGTTATGGGATCAGGCGCTTTAGTGAATGCTTTGATTCCGTTTGTATTATTACCCGTTGTGTTGATGATCCCATCTGAGAAAACAGTTGGTGACGTAGTAATCGTTCAAGTTTTTCCAGGATCACCCGCTGATGAGGCTGGTATTCGACCTGGCGACAAGGTCATTAAAGTTGACGGTCGGAAAATTGAAAACATTGCTGGACTGCAGCAGGCCGTGACTGTAAAACTTGGCGCGGAAAGTACTTGGGAAATTGAACCAGGTATTCCAAATATCTTTGCTCGCCCTGCAGAACCACAATATCAGTACGCAGGCAAAATTGAGAAAGTGAATCTTGTTCCTAGATGGAAACCACCGAGTAAGAAAGTGGTTGCCACTAGTTCTAATTTGGATAACGAAATATTGCTGGCTAATGCGAGAGTGTACGATGCAAGGGTAGGACTAAACACTAAAATAACAGTGGTCGAAACGGCGGTTGACACGCTAACCCAAATATCTAAGGAGAAGGCTGCCCTTCTAAATCCTCCTGCTTCACTGGGGGATGTTCTTCAAGTCGTTGACGTCGCGGTGGAAGCCGGTAAGCATATTTCATTGGTCGACGCTCGGCTTCACGATAACGGTCTAGGCATTAAAACTGATGTTCAAGAGGGCGCCACAGGAGTTCAAATTTCGATTGAAAATGGTCAACTTGTTAATAAAGGTTTGAACTTATTCAATGCATTCCCAATTGGATGGAGGCACGCGTTAGATACTGTAGTACTTACTCGTAATGCCTTGACAACAAGCATAATTGGCAGCTCGAACCCGCAATTTGCGGGTCCATCTACAGTTGGCCCTATCGGAATTGGTCAACTCACGGGAGAGATTGCAGTTGCAGATGCAGGGCTGTCATCGAAGATCATTACGTTTGCCACTCTAGCGGCTACTCTCAGTCTTTCACTGGCGATTTTGAATATATTGCCGATTCCTGCCCTTGATGGTGGACGAATATTTTTTGTATTTGTGGAAATAGCTCGACGTGGAAAAAGGATTTCTCCGGATCGAGAAGGGCTTGTGCACCTAATAGGATTCGCCCTCTTGATTGGGATAATCGCCTTGATTTCTGTCGAGGACGTGACACGTATTATCAGGGGCGAATCTTTCTTTTAACTTACAAAATTGTAAATATTAAGCATTCGAATTGAGCAAAGACATAATTAACCGAATTGGACGAGAACATTTAGCCCGTTTGAATCTGTCACCGATACGACGAAATCAATTGATTATTGCAGGTATTTCGACGGTTCTTTTGGTATTGCTCTGGTCAAATCGTAACTTTACTGGCGTAATGAAATTCGCATTACCATTCCTTATTATCTCATTGTGGATTCCGCCAATTTTCGTTCAAACACAGCATGATCGTGGAGTCCGATCGAACTTCTTGATTGGCTTGCTAGGAATCGTAGTCGCATGTTTTGTAGTTAGAGCGATCTGGTTAATCGGTCGAGGATGATGGATATAAATATTTTCGAGTAAACGCAATGAAAGTTAAATTTGATTGATAAATTTGTTGAACTGTTTTTTACGAATTCAGTATTGATGGGGCTTAACTAATGGCGGCTAGAGATAACACTTATCCGGTGAACGTCGGTGGTGTGGTGATTGGAGGTGGTAATCATGTTGTCGTGCAATCGATGACTGACACGGACACTGCAGATGTCCAAGGTACGGTTGCTCAGGTAAAACTTCTGGTCGATGCTGGCAGTGAGATTGTTCGTGTCACTGTCAACAATTCCGATGCTGCTAAAGCCGTGCCAGAGGTTAACAGGCGTCTGCTTGATCTTGGCTGTAATGTTCCGTTGGTCGGAGACTTTCATTTCATAGGTCATAGGCTTTTGAACGATTATCCTGATATGGCGAATACATTGGCAAAGTTTCGTATTAACCCAGGAAATGTTGGTAGAGGCTTGCGTCATGACGAAAATTTCACTCAGTTTATTGAGATAGCTAAGGATCTCGGAAAACCTGTAAGAATAGGTGTTAATGCGGGTAGTTTAGATCCTGATGTTATGGCCGATAAGATGGATGAAAACTCCCGTCTTGCTGAACCTCTTAGCTCTGAGTTAGTTGAGAACAAAGCACTCGTTGAAAGTGCTCTAACAAGTGCCGAAGGAGCTTTAGATATCGGCCTTAGCTCTAATCAGATCATAATTTCTTGCAAAGTTTCTAGGCTGCCGCAGATGATTGCTGTTTATCGTGAGCTTTCTGCGAGATCTAACTTTGCTCTTCACTTGGGTCTTACAGAAGCAGGCATGGGTCAAAAAGGTGTTGTAGCGACGACCGCAGCACTTAGTACACTTCTTGAACAAGGTATCGGCGATACCATTCGCGCCTCTTTAACACCGGAGGTAGGTGGCGACCGTTCAAAGGAGGTTCGGTTGTGCCAAGACATACTTCAAGCAGTTGGTCTTCGAAGTTTCCGCCCATCCGTGACTGCTTGTCCAGGTTGTGGTCGGACTACGTCGACTTTGTTTCGTGAGCTTGCTCAGGATATTCAATCACACATCGACCGTAAATTGCCAGAATGGAGAGCGCGATACTCTGGATCAGAATCGTTACAGGTTGCAGTAATGGGTTGTGTGGTGAACGGTCCTGGAGAGAGCAGAGCTGCTGATATAGGTATATCTTTGCCGGGGGCAGGAGAGGATCCGAGGGCCCCAGTGTACGTTGACGGCAAGCGGACAACTTTTCTAACAGGGCAGAATATAGCGACTGACTTTATTGCCATGGTTGAAGAATACGTTGAAACCACCTATAACAAATAGGCATTAAGGAATTGCGCTAAATATGTTGATCAGTTTTGTAAAATCACTGCTTGTATGACTTTTGGAGAGTTTGAAACCGAGGAATCCAAAAGTTCATGGTTGTTTACGGATATATCCGCCGCTTTATTGATCAGGCGTCATCCGCAATCTTTTATCTAATTTAATGTGATGGTTGAGACACCTGTCAGCCGTTTTCATCCTTACTATGAGCCGAAAAGATGGATTGCAATAGGTTATTGTCTGGTAATAGGAAATTTTTCGTGGCAGATATGCAAGAAATGAACTGGTATGAGATAGATAGATTCTTGATGGGTGAAGCTTGGGTAGGCTCTTTGATTAAGAAACACTTGGACTATTTAGCAGATGTGATAGGTCCTAGGTGGGGAGGGTCTAACGAAGATCGTCTAGCAGCCGAGTACATTAGGGCCGAGATGCAGCATGCAGGTTTGGATTCTGCAGACATTGAGACTTTCAGTATGGATTCTTGGAATCATGGGAAGGTCTCGATATCACTGGTTGAAGATAGCTCTCGTCCAATATCTTCTTTACCGTTTTTACGCTGTAAGCCGGTAGATGTGACCGCTCCATTGATAGATGCAGGGCATGGTTCTCCGCATGAAATCGATTTATTAGGCGCAAGTGTGATAGGTGCAGTGGTTCTGGTATCAATTACACCTGAGCCGTTTACGAATGCTGAGCCGTTTACTGCACGGATTCTGCGAATTGCCGCAGCAGGTGCGTCTTGCATTATTGCTGTAGAACCTAAAACTGGCGGAAGAATGGAATACTCGAATTCGGATGAATGGCTTAACGTCGGTCCACAAAAAAATGCGATTGCAGTTGTAAAGACAAGTGCGGAGGATGGGGCCTATTTGAGACGCATATCCGTAGGTGAACATTTGATTCGTGTTTCAGTGAATTCTGAGTATTTTGAAACCGACGCATTCAATACGGTCGCTGAACTGGTTGGTAGATCTCACCCAGAACGTCATATTATTCTGGCAGGTCATCACGATACAGTTTTGAAAACTGTCGGAGGTAACGACAACACTTCAGGTACCATCGGAGTTATGGAGACTGCACGAGTATTATCAGCACTGGCAGATCAGCTCGATATTAGACCTGGGATGTCAATTCGATTTGCCACATGGTCTGGTGAGGAACAGCATCTTCAGGGTGCTAGAGCGTATGTTGAACGCCACTATAGTAGTTGTGCAAGCCCTAAAGAGTCTAAGCCTCTTTTGAACATTAACTTGGATGAATTATCAACCGGACATATGAAGGGGATTGTCCTTATGTTTCCGCATTTACGATCTTTTATTCAGAAACATCTGGACACCATGAATGACGGTTTAAGATGCCATGTTCTACCTCATATGGACGCACATTCTGACCATTTTCCTTTTGTTCAGGAAGCAATAGATGCGTCGATCACTTGGCGTTGGAGATTTTGGGGTCGCCATGATAGTGCTAATTTTCACCATGAGACTGGTGATGCGGCCGATAAGTTGAACATACGTGAACTTAAAGAATATGTGGGGCAACTCGCACGACTGCTACTCAGATTGTCCTATGTTTCTCCGGAGGACTGGCCCGTGAATCCGGTAACGGTAGGCGATGTACGAAAAATGATTGAGAGAGACGCCGGAAAATACCATCCAGCATTCCACAGTTAGGCACGTCGTGGAACTTATACAATCATTGCAATGAAAGAAAGACACCATCGCACTAAGCGAAAACATCCGAATTCTTGCACTTGTACGTCATGTCAAGTCAGGCGGGTCAGGTCGTCACTTCCTAGGGTGAAGAAAAAACGAAAGCCGAAATCCCAACGTGGAAAACCATCGAAGAAACAGGCAGTTGATTCAGTCATGACTGAAGTTTTGGAAATATTGAATTTAAGTGAAAGAGATGATTAATAACTGTTATGACCTCGAGAACAAAAATTGGACTTATTGGTGCTGGTTGGTGGGCAACTGCTAATCATTTGCCAGTATTAGCTGAACGAAGTGACATCGAGCTAACAGGTGTATGTCGTTTAGGCATAGATGAATTGCAACATGTGAAGCAAAGATTTAACTTTAGTCACGCAACTGAGAACTACGAAGAACTTCTTGAAATTCCTGGGTTGGAGGGGGTAATCGTTGCTTCTCCGCACACATTGCATCATCAGCACGCTTTGGCAGCTTTAAAAAAAGGTCTACACGTTCTTTGTGAGAAGCCATTGGCGACAAAAGGTTTTGAAGCTCGCGAACTAGTCGCAGAAGCTGAAAAACAAGGCGTAGAACTTATGGTTCCCTACGGTTGGCACTATAGTAACTTTATTCAAGAGGCAAAACAGCGTATGGATCTAGGGGTAGTAGGTGATATCGAGTTCGTGATGTGCCACATGGCATCTCCTATTCGATCACTTTTGGAAGGTCGGCAATTCCTGTCCACTGGAGGTGGAGCGGGAGACAATATGTTTGCCCCAGGTGCTGAAACATGGGCGGATCCTGTAATTGCCGGCGGCGGATACGCACTTGCGCAGATGTCACATTCGGCTGGACTCGCTTACTGGCTGACCAAATTGGAAGCCGATTCTGTATTGGCTATGACATCGTCGCCAACCAGTAAAGTTGAACTTTATGATTCTTTTTCAGTTCGATTCAAAAACGGTGCAATCGGATCATTCAGTGGTGCTGGTGCTCTCCCTGATAATCAGCAATTTCAGTTAGATATCCGCATCTTTGGATCTGAAGGGGTCATAAATATTGATTGTGATCGGGCTCGTCTCGAGATATTGCGTCATGATGGTGATAATTTCGACATGAACCTAAAGCCTAATGCGGGTGAATATTTAGGTGCAGGTCCAACGACGAACTTTGCTGAAATCGTTACAGGTAAGACATCAAAGAATTGGGCGCCTGGTTGGGCTGGTATGCGTGCTGTGGAAATGATAGATGCGGCTTATCGATCCTCCGAATCTGGAAAGCCGGAGCGTGTTTGAGATGTTTGGAAACTCCCAATCGGCAAGTAAGCCAAAAATCCTAGTAGTTGAAGATGATAGAACACTCAGGGAAGCTTTGCGCTATAACCTTGTCGCTGAAGGTTATGTGGTTTTTGTTGCCGAAGATGGTGGAGACGGTTTATTTATGGCTCGTAAGGAAGATCCAGACGTTGTAGTTCTTGATCTTATGTTGCCGACTTTAAGTGGTACTGAGGTTTGTAAAGCTCTTCGTCGGGATGGATCAATTGTCCCCGTAATTATGTTGACAGCGCGTGACGCTGAAGTCGATCGAATAGGAGGTCTTGAGGCCGGTGCGGATGATTACGTGACTAAACCTTTTAGCATGCGTGAACTTCTGGCTCGAGTGGCATCGCAGATTCGACGAATGGTGATGTTGAAAACCGTATCAGTGGTGTCCGAACCGAGTATTGACCTTGGCGATTTACACATTAATCGAGATATGCATTCTGTTGTTGTAAGAGGAAAAGACATTGAACTCCGTCCACGCGAATTTGATCTATTGGCACACCTAGCGTCTAATCCTGGTCGGGTATATACACGTGATCAATTACTTCAAGATGTTTGGGGATTTGAATATGTTGGAGACACTAGGACGGTTGATGTGCATGTTCGCTGGCTGCGAATAAAGATTGAGGAAAATCCTGCCAGACCTGCATTGTTAACTACTGTACGTGGTGTGGGTTATAGATTGAACTTTTGATTGAGATCTATGGGTGCTAGCATCCTGGTCAAAAAATGGAGGCCATATTGGGTAATGTTTCACTGAGATGGCGGATGCTCGTCGAAACTAGTTTACTAGTGGTGCTGATTGCTGTCGGTTCTTTATTGTTTGGGTTGATCGGAACGATCATCGCCGGGATTATGGCGCTGATCGCTGTCATTATTCTTTCTTTGAGGATTACCGGTCAGTTTAGTGAAGTTACTGAAGGTGTTATTAGAGCAACGTCTATAGATCGATCTCATCGTCTTGACCCTGCAGGACCAGCAGAGTTAGCACGAATCGGACGTGCGGTGAATCGGCTTATGGATCGAGTAGCAGCGGACATCTTTAAAGACAATGTTGAACGCATACGGCTCGCATCGATACTTGACTCTATGCAAGAAGGGGTTGTCGTGGTCGACGATAACGGAATTATCGAGTCGGCAAATCCTGCTTCCGCCGTAATGCTTGATTCATCGGCTGATCTTAATTCGGGCATGCAATTGAGTTCATTGACTAGTCATCCAGATGTAATCGATGTCGTCAACCGTTCTATTTCATACAATGAAAAAATTTCTGAAGAGATTGAGTTATTCGATAATGGTAGGATTCTGAAAGCTGTTTCAACCCCGTTCACTCGCCCTGAGACTGGTGCAGTTCGTGCTTTATTGATCCTCACAGACCTCACCGATGTTAAACGGCTAGATATTACGAGACGTGAATTTGTTTCGAATGCTTCTCACGAATTGCGAACCCCGATCGCAGGTATTCGCGCTGCTGTGGAGACTTTACAGCGCGGAGCAATCGATGATCTTGATGGACGAGCACAGTTTTTGAAAATGATTCGTGAAGATGTTGAACGAATGGACTCCCTAATCACCGAAATGCTTGAATTGTCTAGTCTGGAATCAGGGGATGCACCACTGCATATGGAATCAGTGTCACCCTCCAAAATAGTGGATGATGTAATCAGACATTTTGATGCGTTGGCAATTGAATCTGATTTGATATTGAAATCAACGGTACCAACGGACTTACCAGATATCTCATTAGACACCAAAAAAATTGAGAGGGTACTTTCCAACCTGATCAGTAACGCCGTCAAATGGACACCTTCAGGTGGTTATATAGAGGTAAATAGTTGGCTTGAAGGTGGATCCGTTTACTTTGCTGTCGTTGATACCGGTTTTGGGATTGACCCGGAACATTTGCCACATATCTTTGAACGTTTCTTCAAGACCGATCCTGGACGATCTAAGTCAGGTACTGGTTTGGGTCTTGCAATCGTTCGCCATTTAGTGGAAGCACATGGCGGTTTCGTCACGGTTTCTAGCACTGTAGGGGAAGGCAGCTCGTTCTCATTTAGTCTTCCGCTGAAGTACTAACTATCTCTGAGTATATTACCTGAGTTCAGGCGGCTCAATGCAGTTTTGTTATGCATTATTTAACGAAGAGATAACCTAAAGGTTCTCTAAATTAACCGTCTCTTAACAAGATTCCCGGATTCTAGATAACCACGCTACATTTTCGATTGCATACATAGTAAAAATAGCCGTTCTAGAATGTTGTGAATAAAGATAGGTCGTAGTTTGCGAATAATAAAGCACCCGATACTAATACTTTCTATTTTTTTGATCCTGTTGTCCTGCGTTATATCCGGATGTGCCGGTAGTGATAGTGACTCATCTGGCAAATCAAATGAGATACTGATCGATGGCTCTTCTACGGTGTTCCCTATATCTCAGGCGGTAGCTGAAGAGTTTAGAAAAGGGCGAGAGGAAGTTCAGATTCCGGTCGGAATTTCCGGAACTGGCGGCGGTTTCAAGCGCTTTGTTAATGGTGAAACCGATGTTTCAAATGCATCACGGCGTATAAAAGCGTCCGAAAAAGAACTTGCAGTTCAAAATGGAGTTAGTTTTACTGAATTTGTGGTTTCTTACGATGGGTTGTCTGTGGTCATCAACAAGTCAAATGATTTTGCGGATTGTTTGACTACACAGGAATTAAAAATGATCTGGGAACCGGGTTCCCAAATTAGTAATTGGAATCAGGTTAGATCGAATTTTCCTGACAAACCGTTACGACTTTATGGACCTGATACTGACTCCGGTACATTCGACTATTTCACTGCCGAAATCAATGGTGAAGAGGATGCTAGTCGATCGGATTACACAGCATCTTCGGACGATAATGTTCTTGTTCAAGGCGTTTCGGGTGATCAAGGTGCAATGGGTTATTTTGGTTACGCGTATTTTGTAGAAAACGCTTCGCTTTTAAAGGTGCTATCAGTCGATGATGGGGCTGGTTGTGTTGAACCAAGTATTGAGACGATCAACGATGGTAGTTACATGCCACTGTCTCGTGAGATGTACATCTACGTAAACGACTCTTCGATGGAACGTCCTGAAGTTAGAGATTTCATTGAGTTTTATATGAATAATGCTGGCGAACTTGCGGAAGAAGTTGGTTATGTGGGTCTTTCGGAGGCAGACTATCAATCTCAGTTGAATCGACTGAAATAGCTTAGGAGTACTTATTAACAATTTGGGTCAGCCCTAACGGCGATTTAATAATAAATAACCTGCAAAGTTGATGGTCGTTAGAGTGATTCCCTTTGTTTTCTAATGTTTGATATTGAATATGGCTCAGAAGTTGAGCCAGTTATCTGGAACTTTTTTTGATGGCAACTGCAGCTAAATTCGAAACGATATCTGCTCAACTTGAGGCTGTAGCGCTCCAAAGGAAACGGCAGCATACTCAACAGGTAATTGTTACTGGTTTGTTTCGTTGTGCTGCTGGGATATCAATATTTACCACTCTCGGTATTGTGGTGATCCTGATTACCCAGAGCTTAGGCTTTTTTGCCGAAGTTTCTATATGGGAATTCTTAGCTGGAACAGAATGGGCGCCCTTATTTTCACCTCAAAAATTTGGAGTTCTTTCTCTTGTCGGCGGTACGCTTTTGGTGGCGGTAATTGCAGGTATAGTTTCTTTGACTTTAGGGCTTGGGGCAGCGGTTTTCTTGTCTGAATACGCACCTGAAAGTCTTAGACGGGTTCTGAAACCAATTTTGGAAGTTCTGGCAGGCATACCTACAGTTGTATACGGATATTTTGCTCTTACTTTCGTTACACCTATACTTCAGAATATATTCGGACATGATCAGGTGATTGTATTCAATGCGCTATCAGCTGGTTTGGTGATGGGGCTAATGATCATGCCGATGGTGTCTACCCTTAGCGAAGACGCTATGGTAGCTGTGCCGCGTTCTTTGCGTGATGCCGGATATGCACTAGGTGCCACTCGTTTTGAAGTCGCCGTCAAAGTCGTAATTCCTGCAGCCCTTTCAGGAATTGTTGCTTCGTTTATCCTAGCGGTATCTCGTGCAATCGGAGAAACGATGATCGTGAAAATAGCGGCTGGGGCAACCCCGAATCTCACTTTCAATCCATTGGAAAGTATTCAGGCAATGACAGCCTATATAGTTCAGGTCAGTCTAGGAGAGACTCCTCAAGGTTCGCTTGAGTACAAAACGATTTTTGCGGTCGGATTGTTATTGTTCGTGATGACCCTATGTATGAACATTGTGGGTAGATGGGTAATTTCTAGGTTTAGGCAGGTCTATGAATAGCTCAAGTAGTTCATCGGCAAATCGTCAAAAATCTCACCAATTTCGAGTTTTGAGAGACAGAATTTTTCTCGCGACTTTTGTAATAGCAGTTATTGTAGGTATTACCGGTCTTGTTGCACTTTTGCTTGATGTTCTCATTGATGGAATTCCATTTTTGAATTGGTCATTTTTGAGCAGCTATGCTTCGCGTAAGCCACTTGAGTCGGGAATTTTAGCTCCCCTAGCTGGAACGGTCTGGGTGGTTTCTTTGACTGCTATGATGACTATACCTATAGGTGTTAGCACGGCGATATATCTCGAAGAGTTTGCTGGTAAGAACCGGATCAACCGGCTGATCGAGTTGAATATTGCGAATCTCGCTGGTGTGCCTAGTGTGATTTATGGATTGCTTGGGCTCGCCGTCTTTGTTCAGTTTCTTTTTAGCGGATCTCGCAACGTTACTGCCGGTGCTCTAACGATGACTCTGCTCATATTGCCTATCGTTGTCATTGCTTCACAAGAGGCCATAAAAGCGGTACCGTCGAGCTATAGAGACGCTGCTTACGCTATGGGTGCGAATAAATGGCAGGTTGTAAAATCGATAGTATTGCCGCAGGCGCTGCCAGGTATGATGAGCGGCATAATTTTAGCTTTATCTCGTGCTATAGGAGAATCGGCGCCAATTCTGATTATTTCGTCTCTAGTTTGGGTTACTTTCGTACCGACAACCCCGGACTCCAAGTTTACGGTTTTACCGCTTCAGATATTTACTTGGGTTAGCCAGCCTCAGCATGACTTTAGAGGTATTGCTGCAGCTGGCATAATTGTTTTGTTAGTTGTGTTGTTAAGTATGAATGCTCTGGCTATTTGGATTCGTAACAAATATCAGTTACGTCCAGATCAATAAAACTTTGGGACTGGTAAGCCCAAATTAGCCTGCAATCGAATTTATTCTCCCGCCAAACCCTCAATGATTGTTGCCTCTGGTATGCATTTAAAAACTTCGGGTGCAATCTTGATTTTGATTGATCGGCTACCGCCTCCGAGGATTATGTAATCTAGCATCATAAGACCGCTATCAACGTATATCGGCAATCCTTTAGGTAGTGCCAGCGCGGTTACACCACCTATCATCATTCCCGTAAATTCAGCGGTTTCTTCGGCAGTCGCAAATGATACTTTACCGACGTTCATTATTGGTTTTATAACGTGGTTTACGTTTAGTCTGTGGGTTGCTCTTACGACGGATGCAGTGAAAGTCCTTGGTTTTTTTTTAGATGCGACGATGATTGTGTTTGCAGAGTTTTCAACCGGAAATTCGTATTTTTCACAAAATTCAGCAGTGTCTGCAAAATTCGGATCTATTTTGATTACTTCATAAGGTACTGCGGTAGAATCGAGAAACTTTATGACATTTGTTTCGATGTTTTCCATTAGTAATATTTATCGATCATGGTCTTAAAGCAGAATTGAATCGTCATTTTCTCATATATTTTGAGATATGAAATATGATATCTATATCTGCATTACAAGGTGTTTCGCGGGGCTGCTGAATAATGAGTAAAACCTATTGGATGATTGTTACGACCCAGGAGAATTTAGATATCACACGTGAACGTGGTTTCAACTTGCAAGGTATCGATACAAAGAACCGAAAAAAAGCGATTCGTATGGAGCCAGAAGATCGCGTTGTTTATTACGTGTCTGATAAGAAAGGCTTTGCTGCGTCTGCCACCGTAACATCGAATAGTTTTGAAGATGGCGAAAGAATTTGGAAACACCATAATGATAGAGAGCTATTTCCTCACCGCGTAAACATTGGCCCTGACGTGGTGCTAGCGGAATCAGATTACATAGACGCTTATCAGGTTGGACCTACTATGGAGTACGTTAAGAAATGGCCTCCTCACCTATGGCCATATGCTTTCTACGGAATGTTGCACATCATCCCACAGCGAGATTTCAATTTTGTCGAGGCTGAGTTGATGCGAGCGAATAAACGAGTGGACGGGAGATTTTCTGATTTAGGACAGAAAAATGCTGTAGAGCTAGTCATAGTTGAATGCATAGATCCACAAACTGAGCAGTCGAAATTTCGAAAGCGTCCAAAACTATCCAGTAAGAAACAGAAAAGCTCTCATCGAAGACGATCCCATAAAAAAAAATAAACTATGTAAACGAGAGCAGTTAATTTTTAGGAGCAATTAGCTCGCGCTGAACAGGATTTCCCATGTGGTCGACCCAACCTGTTCCGGAGGTGCTCGATTTCTGAGGTTCCGGATCGCCTAGACCGAAGTTGTTTTTATACAGCACTGCTAGACGGTTAATTTTATCTTGCGCGATGTTCCCTATATCGCATGCAGCCGTGTACTCATCGATTTGTTCGCAGCTTGTCATGGTAGGTAGGCATGACGCCATTATGCTTGGGATAAGTGTGAACTTGATAGCTATCTGGCCAACCGTTGCTGGGTTGTTACAAAACAAAAAGTCAATCTGTTGCAATTTTTTGATCGAGTTTTTTAGCCATTGCATTCGCCGGTAGGCGCGATGGTCTGATGAATCAAACGGACTTTCGTTAAGAATAGTGTCTTTGGTGTATTTACCATCGAGCATTCCTGAGGCGTGTGGTACCCGGCAATAGAGTCCCACACCTTGCTTAGTAGCGGACTCGATCATCCTATTGGTAGGATCTTGTTCTAATATGGAATATATGACCTCCGCTGGGACCTTAACATTGTTGAGCGCGTACATACCCTCCTCAAGCCATCCAATGTCAGGTCCAACGGCGACACCATAGTGACGAATTTTGCCCTCGGTTTTAAGCTGTTCAAGTGTTGCGATCGTGTCGTCCCGCCGGAGGGCATCCAAGCGAGGATTATGATATTGATATAGATCTATGTAGTCTGTTTGGAGTCGGCGAAGACTGCCTTCACATGCTTGCTTAACGAATTCAGGATTCCAGACTTGAGGGCGCTCTTGGTGTCCATCGCGTTGTGCTTCAATATCGTATCCGAACTTGCTTCCGATTACGATTTCCTTGCGTATACCTCTAAGAGCTTTAGGAATTATCTCTTCTCCGTATCCAGCACCATATGTGTCGGCCGTATCGAAGAACGTAATGCCTCTATCAGCAGCGTGGCGAAGAAGTTTTATTCCTTGCTCTTCTTTGACTTCCCCCCACCAATTCATGCTCACGCTCCATACACCAAATCCAATTTCGGAAACGATGAGGTCAGTTGACTTTATTTGACGATACTTCAAAGAAATGTCCTTATCTGCATGTTACTTTAGTTGCTGAAATAGAATCCTATCCGTTCATATAATTTATGTTCAAAGCATCATAGATTGTGTTTATTCGGTTGTGGAATTCTGCGTCTGCTACTGCGGGCGTGACATCTGATACATCGATTTCACGTGAAAAATCGACCCATGATTTGCACCCTTTATATGAGTCTTCAACCGGCATCAAAACAGTTGATTGCATGCGGTAAGCTCTGATGATCATAAGCTTCAGTGGGTGGCTTGGCTTCCAGCTTAATCGGTTAATAGGGAATTTTTTTGACCATATGTGATATTCGTATAGTGCATTTATATTTTCTTCTCCAGAAATATCAATGGTTTCGAATAATTCGCAGTAAACCGATAATGGAATTTCTTTAGTGAAGTCTGCCCCTGAAGTCGAATTAAGCATGTGGCGGTATTCATTTTTTAAAAGAATATCGCCTTCGTGGAACAAACCTGGATAAAGAAGGAATTTTTCCCTTTCAATTTTGAAGTGGCGGCCGTCTTCGCGGATCCCTCCCTTTCGTAATAAGAAAATCTGTTCTCCGTTTGCTAGGGCATCCGATGTTACAGCCCATTCTTTCAGACCTGTTTTTATTGAATTGAGAGGCATCTATTTTATGTATTGATATCTATGCATTCGCTGGGGCAATAGACTTATTAATTATGCTCTGAACATTAGGTGAGCGTTTGCTAATCATTTCGAGGGCGTTTTCTGTTGTGAATGCTTCGACTTCGTTTATTGTGGTTCCTCTTAATTCTGCGAGTTTTCCAGCAACTATGGGAATATCTTTCGGTTCTGTCCATTTTGATCGGTTCTTCTTGAATAATTGTGGATACGCGTCAGTTTCGAGTAGTATTCTGCTGCTAGGCGTATTTAAAGCGGTTTCTTCCAGTTCTGTTATACGAGTGAGTGTTTTAGCGAGTGATATGTGGAATCCGAGATCTAGTAATTCTTTTGCGTGAGTCCACCGTCCTTGGAAGTAATGGGCCGCCCCACCGACTTCCCCCGCACTAGATTCTTTAAGGATTGAGATTGCTGTCGACCGTGCTGATCGTGCATCGTAATCGTCACCTTCTTCACGTATATGAAATATTATTGGTAGCGAGTGTTTTTTAGCGATATTAATTTGATTGAAAAATGACTCCACTTGCCATTCTCGACTAGGAGATTGTTTCTGATGATCGATGCCTATCTCGCTCATCACAACAACCTGACTTGAACCTGCTAGTTCACTTATTTTGACAAGATCGACTGTATTTAGTGATTGAGTCAGCTCAGTTGGATGTACCCCTATTCCGGCGAAAATGTTTTTGTAAATCGATGCCATTTCGATCGCAAGTCGCGAGTCTTCTATAGACGTCCCAGATGTGAATATTCCGCAGACATTTTTCTTTAAGGCTCGCTGGACAATATCATTCCATTCTTCTTTAGTGTGTTGATGAATATGTGCGTGTGTGTCAATCAGCATTGTTTATTTTTTTATGATCTCAGTTTAATGGCGCAATTCGTTACCGAGAGATCTCGCCCATGCTTGGATAGCTGTCCAATTTCTATGGTCACCTTCAGGTGTTGGGGCAAGACGATCAACTAGACGCAGATACCATGGCAGATTAGCTCGTTCAAAGTATCCGTTGAAAGCTTCATCAGACACTACGTTGAGCTTAGGAGCTACTTGCTTTAGCTGTTCAATAAAAGTTTTATGCTCACTTATAGCGGCCTTACGGCTTTTTACTCCTAGTGTTCCAACTGAGAATAAGGCAACAGGTCTGCCGGATAGTTGTTCAGAATTAATCGCCGCGTATAATCCCGCAGCCGGAAGCCAGTTATTGCCATACATCGGTGAA
>DBSW01000132.1:0-469 GCA_002306745.1 Dehalococcoidia bacterium UBA1332
CGGACTGATGGGTGCATCGCTCTCAACATTAAATTCCGGTGGTTCACTTGTAATACCAGAACGCTTCTCCGCATCAAACTTTTGGAATTTACAAAAAGATTACTCGGCAACTTGGTATTCGGCGGTCCCAACAATTCATCAGATTCTCCTAATGCGAGCTAATGACGACAATGCCCCGGATAAATCATTCCGATTTATTCGTTCCTGTTCCTCAGCCCTAGCCCCGGCAATTTTCGAAAAGCTTGAATCAAGATTCGGTGCACCTGTTCTGGAAGCCTATGGAATGACTGAAGCATCACATCAAATGTCTTCATCACCAATGCCTCCTGGTAAGCGAATCCCGGGTACCGTTGGTCAGGCAACAGGTGTTGAAATAGCCATCATGGACATGGAAGCCAAAGGTCAACTTCAAAGCCCAGATAAAATCGGTGAAGTAGTAATCAAAGGCGAGAACGTCATGCATGGCTAC
>DBSW01000132.1:783-15981 GCA_002306745.1 Dehalococcoidia bacterium UBA1332
GGCGAGAACGTCATGCATGGCTACAACAAAAATCCCGAGGCAAACGCCGAAGCATTCGTCAAAGGATGGTTCAGAACAGGAGATCAGGGATTTCTGGATGCCAATGGCTACCTTTCCCTCACCGGCCGCATAAAAGAGTTGATCAACCGTGGCGGTGAAAAGATTTCGCCCCTAGAAGTGGACGGTGTACTGCTTAAACACCCAGCGGTAGCTGAAGCAGTTTGTTTTGCAGTTCCTGATGAAAAATATGGGGAAGTTGTTCAAGCCGCAGTCGTATTGAACGGAGATACTGATCAAGAAAGTATCCAAAATTACTGTAGAGAACAACTAGCAGACTTCAAAGTCCCAGATGTCGTCTACATTACGGATGCCTTGCCGCGAACAGCAACGGGCAAAATTCAGCGACGCCATATGGTCTCAGCATTTGTGAATACGGACTAAAAATTTGTGATTGGAAAATTATCTTGTTGAAATACAAAGCTAAAAACATCCCATACGATGCAAAATACTAATAAGCTTTGTCACTATTGTAAGTTTTTAAGTCGTGTGACGGTTCACAGCCAAAAATCTATCTATCTAACACGATAAATACGATATTAAAAGGAAAGGTTTACAGATGTTATTAGGTGTTGCGGGGCTGGTGCCTGGAGACTGGAAATCAATAGATGGAGCGGTACTAGACAATGTTGCTGAGCATGGGTTCAAAACTGTTCAGATTCGAGTCAGTGATCCACAATCGATGAAAGACAAGGACGTACAGAGGTTAAAATCCATGTACGCCGATCGAGGGTTCGCAATGCCACAAACAGTAGGAAACTACGGAGGCAAACTCGTAGCCGAAGATGAATCAGAGCGCAAGAATGAAATCAAATTCGTAAAACGCATGATCAATTTAACCGCAAGATTAGAAAGCCCCAACACTTATCTTCGACCGGGAAGCCTGAACCCTAAAGGTGGTTGGATGCCCCATCCTAAAAACCATTCACAAGAAGTTTTCGATCGACTTGTAGACAGCACCAAACAAATATGTTCCGTTGCTGAAAACGAGGGGGTCATGATGGCAGTGGAAGGTGGCGCAGTATGCCCAATAGACTCTCCACAGCGAATAAAAGACCTGATTGATGCCGTCGGTTCCAAAGCACTTGGGTTCAATATGGACCCTGTAAACTTCGTCAGCTCGCTCGATGTTGCTTACAACACCACATCACTAATAAATGAATTTTATGAGCTAATTCCAGATCGAATTCTCGGTTGTCACGCTAAAGATTTCACAGTAGTAGATGCACTGCTACCACACTTTGAAGAATCAATCATTGGACAACCCGAAAGCATGTTAGACAACGAAGCTTTACTGTTGGGTTTGCAACAAGTGAATCCTAAGGCCCACGTACTTGTCGAACATCTTCCAGACGATAAAATTCCTGTCGCGGCTGACGGAATTCGCAAAGTTGCCGAAAAAATCGGCATCGAATGGGACTAACATATAAAAAATGCCCGTAAATCTTTCAGGAAAAAGAATAATTATCACCGGTGCAGCAACAGGTATCGGTAGATCTACAACTGTGCGCGTTTCAGCGTCAGGTGCGAAAGTCGCTGCATTCGACGTGAACGATGCCGATGGTGCGGCAACAATTAGTGACGTAAATGAATCTGGAGGAGATGCTAGATACTGGCACGTTGATGTTAGAGACGAAACCGCCGTTGCCGGAGCCGTTGCGGCAGCAGAAACCTGGCTGGGAGGCGTTGATGTACTAATTCACATTGCAGGAGTGTTGCAAGGCGCCGCCCTCGAACTCGATGAGTTTCCAGAAGACATATGGGATACCGTCATCGATATCAATTTACGAGGATCATTTACTATCTGTAAGTACGTCACTAGCGTAATGAAGAAACAAAACAAAGGTGTGATAATTCTTACTGCTTCAGGTGCGGGAGTGCACGGTGGAAGTTCATCATTCGCCTATGGGTCTTCTAAAGGTGGTGTCCATGGGCTTTCACTCGTCATGGAATCCCATCTGGAAAAGTACAACATACGCGTTAATGACGTACTTCCAGGAGCAGTAAGAACACCTCTAAAAGTAACAAACGTGCAAGATATGCACGATGCTGGAGGCAAACAGGGTGATCTTGGGGACAAGATCGATTCGTTGGTTTCGCCAGACGATGTGTCTAAAGTATATGCATTTCTGGCTAGCGACGAAGCTGGCATGGTAAAGGGCAGCGTGCGGACCCGATAGTTAGCGCAGTCAAACTACATTTAATTTCCCTATGCCAGCGCTTTACCTTGATGAATTTTACAGACTTACTTTTTATTAAATTTAATTGAGAACTACAAACAGCTTCTACTCTTGCTGAGCTGTATCTCGCTTCTCCCACCCAGTACGAAACATTCTAAGAAAGTTGCTTCGACCATATGGATGTTTCCTAGCTTCTTCTTCGTTAAGGATCACACCTATGCCTGGTTCCGTTGGCATATTTAAATAACCGTTTTCCACTCTGTGAAAGCCCGACAATACATCGGAAACCCAGGGCTCAAGAAAATCGTCGAAGCACTCTTGAATAAACACATTTGGCGTAACTGCATCAATATGCAGCGCCACCATAGTCTTATACGGACTTTCCGCGTTATGAAGTGCGATCTCAGCGTGGTTAGCCTGCGCCAGACCTGCGATTTGCAATGATTTCCATATTCCGCCAACCTTCAAGGGCTCTGGGTTAATCACATCTGTCGATTTATGTTTCAGAAAATCTCCGAATTCGTGGAGATGCTGCATTCGCTCTCCTGCAATAACCCTTACTGGAGTCCGACGCGCCACTTCTACTAGTGCCCCCACGTCAGATGAATAAACCGGTGTCTCGAACCATGTCACATCATAGTCCTTGAGCCAATTGCCTATTTCGATCGCCGCAAACGTATCAAACCGATCATGTGCCTCAATCAATATATCCACATCATCACCAACGGCATCACGAACTGCAGCTACAAGTGCCTTAACTTCCCTCGTTTCCTTACGTGATAACTGCATATGCGCATCACCGAACGGGTCAAACTTAAGAGCCGTGTAACCTTTAGCTATAACCTCTCTTGCTTTATCCGCAAACCCATCTGGTGTTCGTTCCCCGGAATACCATCCGTTAGCGTACACACGTACTTTGTCCCTAACTTTACCCCCCAGCAGTGTGTAAACAGGAAGTCCAAGCGACTTGCCGAGAATGTCCCAGCATGCCATCTCTATTCCCGCCATCGGAGCTGTGATATTCAGAAATGAAGCAAGATGAAGTTTATGGAAAATATCATGAATATCACGAGGGTCCATACCAATCACTAAATGCTTAACTTCCTCAACAGCAGCTACACGGGGCTGAGTCTCCAAACCACCAGTTGCCTCTCCAACCCCAACTATCCCCTGATCAGTTTCTACAACCACATAGATCCAGTTCTTCCAAGGATTTCCTACGACAACCGTTCGTACATCAGCGATCTTCATTGATTTGCTCCAGGCTCATGAATTCAGTGATAGTTATTTAACAAAAAATGAAGCAGCCGGCATTCTGTTTACTGTAAATGCAGTGCGATAAGGTTAATCAGCGATTATAAAAACAATTTGTTGTCAGTTAATCTCTATTTATGAATGACCTTTGGATAGAGATTACCCGCTGTGTTTAACTCAGTGCCATTATCATCATGCCATGTTAGACCCCAAATTACTCACCAATTTACCGGACGACCCCGATGTAATAGCACCCGACGGATCAGAAATACGTTTAATTAAATCACCGGTTCCTAGTTCAAGTATGGTTCATGTGCTTCTACACCAAGGAACCACAACTCACGCTGTGTACCACGTTACTGTCGAAGAACAATGGCTTTGCGTAGCTGGTGAAGGAAAATTATGGAAAAAAGACAAGAAAACTGAATCAATTACCAAACTTCGTGCGGGAGTCAAATGCAACATTCCTGTGAGAACTATATTCCAATTCCGATCAACCGGTAATACAGCGTTAGAAATCATTTTGAAGACCACTCCGCCATGGCCAGGCGAAACCGAAGCAGTACGTGTGAAAGGCAAATGGAAACCTCGAATTTGAAAATAAATGAGATAACGACACTTATCAAATTTCTATCTATACATAAGATCACAATTTAAAGTGCAAATCTTCAATCGGAACAAACTCTGTGCATTGTTGATTCGATTGCCACCGATCCCGTACTAATAAAATAAATGGGTTTTAACAAGTAAAGGCTAATACCATTGAAGTTTAGTCTCCAGCATTATCTGAAAAATATATTCATGCCCAACATTTCTTAACAATGCCCACACAGCTTTAACACATTTTTAAATTAAATTAGTCAAATCAATCACAGAAAGGCGTAAAAATGATTTCAAGAAAACTGATTATTGGAGCTGCTTCAGGTCTCCTAGGCGCATTAGCGCTGGCCGGAGCTGTTTTCGCTCAAGAAGACTCGCCGAATAATGAAAATCCAAGAAACGCTATTAACGACCGCGTAGCGGAAATCTTAGGAATTGAACGAGAAGATCTTGATTCAGCAATGCAGGTCGCCAGAAAAGAGCATCACGAAAAAAAACGTGAAGAACACTTATCCGCTCTTATAGAAGCTGGAACCATTACACAAGAACAAGCCGACGAGATCAAGGCTTGGCAAAACAACAAACCCGAGGCCATGAATAAACTCAATAAATTAAAGTTAGATGACCTCAAAAATCGCAGAGCTAAAAAAGATTTCAGGAAACCGAACAAAAAGAAACACGAAATAAAGCATGGCTTCGCAAATAAGTTGTCAATTTTGGTGGAAAAAGAAGTAATTACCCAAATAGAAGCTAACGAAATAATCACATGGTTACAAGAAAAACCAGAATACGTGGTAGATCTACGTAAAAAACATAAAGCAGATGCAAAAAGATTTGAAACCAAATTATCGGTTGACAGCTAATTAACGATCAACGTGTGATTACACATCCAAAATTCCTGAAAAAAGTGCTTTTCAGCTTGTCGAGAAGCGCTTTTTACTTTTCTGTAATAAAAGCGGCATATAAATAGCATTGATATTTATTAGCAAGGAAGATCGTAGAAATTTCACAAAATACAATCGAAATCTGACAAACTGTGTGATCGTACGGTCAATACATTCTCACCAGAAAACATAACCTGTTTTGCTGTATAGGAACGTGTATATGCATCATAGTACTAACAATAAGACACAGCGCCTTCAGAAGTGGTTCGATGCTCGCCCCAATTGGGATCACGCGTCCTACGGTGAGTTTATGCACATTGGCGCAAACCAAACTATATTCCGGATCGCACTTCAAGACCAAGATGTGAACAACGAAACTAAGGTTCTGGACACTGCTTGTGCAGTCGGCGGTAACGCCCGGTGGATGGCGTCACTGTTCGGGTGTGAAGTACATGGAAACGACATAGACGAAGAAGCACTCGAGGTTGCACGAGATCTTGCCGAGATAGAAAACATTTCACACCTTTGCAACTTCGTTAATGCACCTGTAGAAAATTTGCCATTCAAAGACAAAACGTTCGACATGGTAATAACTACTGACGTTTTCGATGCAGTGGAAGTTAAGAGAGTGCTTAAATCTGGCGGCTTTTTTATAGTGGTCTCGTTATTTGAAGATCCAAATGTCACCCCGATGCAATTAGCGGAGGGATGGGGATTGGAGCTCGAAGTATCCCTTGATGTAACTGATCTTGCATCGGCATTCAACCGTGCAAAAGAAACTGAAGCTCGTTTACTCCATGAATCTAAAATGATCGATGCCCGTGAGCTGATAGAGATTATGAACAAAAGCGTCGCACCATATAAAAGAGGCAGCCGGCATTACATCATGAGATTACGCAAAAGTTAAGTTAATAAGAAAACATCTATGACAAGTCATTCCCTGAAACAATTCCGTGGCATCTACGGCATCCCTGCGACCCCATTCAATGACAATGAAACTCTTGATATTCCCTCTCTGGAAAGCGTTCTAACGTTCTCCGTAGAAAATGGCTGTCACGGCATAGTAATGCCCGTTATGGCGAGCGAATTTCAATCGCTAACTGACACTGAACGAAAAATTGTTTTTGATCTAACAATAAAAATCGTGGACGGCAGGATTCCAACGATAGCCGGAATTTCTGGAGTTTCAAATATTCACTCGATCGAACTGGGTAAATACGCCGAAGGGGCTGGGTTCGATTCGATAATCGCAATGCCGCCAGCCAATCTAGCAAAGCCTTCCACAAGCGAAGTTGTAACTTTCTTCGAAAAATTAAGCGAAGCGGTACAAATTCCTATTTGGATTCAAAACCACAATGTCGGAACTGCTCTAAGCGCTTCGCAACTGGCCGAACTCTGCGAAACAGTAGAAAACGTCAGTTACGTCAAAGAAGAAACAGCGTTCGCAGGCCAGCTCACCACCGAACTCTTTTCGAAAGCAAGTAAATATGTTCATGGCGTGATGGGCGGAATGGGATGTAAATTCCTAGTCTCAGAGTTCAACCGGGGCATGTGCGGCAATATGCCAGCCTCCCACTTTGGTGATATACATTCAAAAATTTGGGACCTGCTCGAATCAGGAGACGAAAAAAGCGCTCGAGCAATCCAAACACGGATGGCACCACTAAACAATTACGAAAGCCTCTATGGTATGAGGGCGTTCAAAGAAGTTCTCTATCGACGAGGGGTAATCAAAACTCCAACGACACGGTCACCAGGTAAACGAAATCTCGATAAATACGACTTAACTGAGTACGACAAGCTACTTGAATCTATTGATGATCTGCTGATTTGGAAGGCTTCATAAACAATTGAAAATTGAAGCAATAGATCTTTTCTATATCGCGTTACCTGAAATAACCAGAACAGCTGATGGTACTCAGGACTCGCTGCTGGTAAGGGTCAAAACCGACAATGGATTAGAAGGCTGGGGAGAATGTGACGCTTCACCTTTGGTATCTATGGCCGCATATGTGATGCCGATGTCTCACTCGAACATAATCAATATCCGAGAGGCACTCTTGGGCGAGACAATAAATTCACCCGCAGACGTAATTAGACTACGAAATAGAGCAGGTGAATACGGTCTTGACGTTCAACAAATTGATCATGCCGTTGCCGGGGCGGATATCGCTATGTGGGACGTACTCGGTAAACATCTTGGCGAACCCGTATGGAAATTAATCGGTCACGATACCTCTTACAAAAAACTCCCATACGCAAGTGTCCTGTTCGGTGATAACCCTGAAACAACTCGGGCCATAGCCAAATCGATCATTGCGCGTAAATTCAGGGCGGCAAAATTCGGATGGGGGCCTATAGGCCGTGGCACTCTACAAGATGATATTGAGTTGGTTCAGGCTGCAAGAGATGGACTTGGCAATGAAACAAAACTGATGGTCGACGCTGGTGTCGTTTGGGGTGATAACGTAGACGAAGCCTATGAACGAGCAGTTGCATTTTCCAGTCTTGGGGTCACTTGGTTAGAAGAACCACTCAGAACAGAAGAAATAAATGCTTACCGAGAATTGAGCGATAAAATCAAAGCAAACAATATCTCAATAGGAATAGCCGGTGGTGAGGGCGCAGATTTTTTCCGATCAGCTGATGACATGATGGTTAATGCAGGCCTTGACTTTGTCCAAATAGACGTAGGGCGTATCGGCGGCATCACCGAAGCCAAACGAGTTGCTGACAGGGCTAAAGATCTAGGAATCCAATACGTTAATCACACGTTTAAGAGCCATCTATCAATAGCCGCTTCTGTCCACGTTTTCGCTGGCTATGAGGAATTCAACCTAACAGAATATCCCGCAGGAGGGTCACCCTTAATCCTTGGATTAACTGAACCTACTGGCGTATTTCGAGATAGCCAAGGATTCATTAAAGCCTCAGATTCTCCAGGGCTGGGAGTTGAAGTAAACAATGATGCAATACGCCAATATCAACGGATCATAAAAATCGAAGTAGATGGGCAAGTCCTGTTCGAATCAGAAAACCCGTAATCCAAATAATCAGTATCACACGAACCGTAGTTTTATACCGATTAAGTCCACTTATATTATTCACACACAATAAATAAATTCATCTGTTTTTCGCGTAAAAACTGACCTTTAATTCATAGGATGATGACAAAGGTAAAGAAATATTCAGTTGACGAGAGTATCAGTCATTCATAAAATTCGTTAATTAGCACTCTAAGTCTTCGACTGCTAGCAGTATGAGAAGAGGGTTGCTATTGAAGAAATTGGGCTAATTCGAAACTCAATCTGGTGTGTCCGCACCAGTTGATATTAACACGAAATAGAGCGAATTCTAACGTCACTAATTTAAGGAGATATATGCCAGTGGCACTTAACCTCACACCGCTTGGTGACAGGGTGATCATTGAGCCATCCGAGGCAGAGGCAGACACCTCACCTGGTGGAATCATCATTCCTGACACGGCAAAAGAAAAGCCCCAGCAGGGCGCTGTTGTAGCAGCTGGTCCTGGTCGAACGACCGACGACGGAAATGTCATTGACATGCCTGTCAAGGTCGGACAAACAGTCATCTATTCGAAGTACGCCGGTACCGAATACTCAGAGGGCGGAGTTGACTACTTGATCGTTCGTGAGAGCGATATCCTCGCAATCGTTGGATAGTTCGCATCAGTCGAACTAAACATCTCATTATGGAGATAAAAAAATAATGGCAGCAAAAGACCTAAAGTTCAGCGATGAAGCCCGAGCTCGTCTCAAAGAGGGAATCGACACTCTCGCTGACACTCTAAAGTCGACACTTGGCCCTCGTGGTCGTAACGTTATTGTCGACAAGAAATTCGGTCCTCCTCAAGTCAACTCAGACGGTGTTACCATCGCCAAGGAAATTGACTTGGAAGACCCGTTTGCAAATATGGGAGCACAGCTTCTCAAAGAAGTCTCTAAAAAGACTAATGACGACGCTGGTGATGGCACCACTACTTCGACCGTTCTGGCTCAAGCAATTATTGCTGAAGGATTCAAGAACGTCGCAGCTGGTGCTGACCCCATGGCGCTAAAGCGTGGCATGGAAATTGGTATGGAAGCAATTCGTGAATCGATTGCGTCTCAGTCAACCCCTGTTGATTCTAAGGATCAAATCGAAAACGTAGCAATACTGTCTTCACACGACGACGAGATGGGCTCACTTATTGCCGACGTTATGGACAAAGTTGGTAAGGACGGTGTGATAACCGTAGACGAATCCAAATCTCTATCTTACGAGACAGAGTTCGTCGAAGGTATGCAGATCGACCGTGGATTCCTCTCGCCTTACTTCGTAACAAGCTCCGAGCGACAAGAATCTGTTCTTGCTGAACCTTATGTTCTGATTACATCTCAAAAGATTTCGGCAATTTCCGACCTTTTGCCTGTTTTGGAAAAGGTTCTGCAAACTAACAAGAACATACTTGTTATCGCAGAAGATGTAGAGGGTGAGGCACTCGCCACTCTCGTAGTAAACAAACTTAGAGGAACACTTAACGTTGCGGCTGTAAAAGCTCCAGGTTTTGGTGACCGGCGTAAGGCAATGCTTGAAGACATAGCTATTCTCACCGGTGGAACGGTAATCTCAGAAGAGATTGGTCGCAAGCTAGACTCAATCACTCTAGACGACCTAGGTAAATGCAAACAGGTAGTTGTATCCAAGGACGAAACTACCTTCGTTGATGGTGATGGCTCTGCTGATGCTCTAACTGGACGCAAAGCTGAGATAGAGACACAGATTGCTGATACTACCTCAGACTACGACCGTGAAAAACTGCAGGAAAGATTAGCCAAGCTGTCTGGTGGTGTAGCAATACTAAAAGTAGGTGCAGCCACTGAAATCGAGATGAAAGAGAAAAAGCAGCGCATGGAAGACGCTCTATCTGCAACCAGAGCTGCCGTTGAAGAAGGAATTGTTCCAGGTGGTGGAACTGTACTGATACGAGCCGCTGCTGCGCTTGAAGCAATAAACTCTGACAACGCCGACGAACAAACCGGAATAAATGTTCTGAAGAACTCGCTCATTGCCCCGATAAAGGTCATTGCAGCTAACTCAGGGTACGAAGGTGCTGTAATTCTCGCAAAGGTTTCTGAGAGCAACGAGAAAAACTACGGTTTCGATGCTCATAAAGGTGAGTATGGCGACATGGTTGGCATGGGAATCGTGGATCCCGCCAAGGTTACTAGAGCTGCAGTAGAAAACGCAGTGTCTGTAGCTGGAATGATCCTCACAACTGAGGCTCTAATAAGCGAACAGGAAGAACCTATGCCACCAATGCCGGCGGGTGGGCCACCTGGCGGAGACATGGGCTTCTAAAAAACTCTGTTTTCATAATTCGAAGACAATTAAGAGGGGTTGCGCCATCAGGCGCAACCCCTCTTTGTTTTCTCCGCTATCATTCTGAAATACTGATCAAAACCCTTAAACCAATCCGGAATAATCATGAAATCACGAACATATTCGTGTGATAAGTGTCACGCAACTACATTCAAAACCGGAGAAATAAGAACCTCAGGCTCTGGAATCACCCGATTCTTGAACATACAGAATCAAAAGTATCAGACTGTTTCTTGTGAAAAATGTGGATTCACAGAACTTTTTAGACTCGATGGGTCTGGGTTTAGCAATGTGATTGATCTATTTACCAACTAGTTTGATCCTCGCTGACATATAACCAAAATACACGACAGTATCAGCCAATAAGTTAGAGCAAACACATGGACCGTTTCCGCTTTGTACACGCAGCCGACCTTCACATCGACTCGCCATTTGCAGGAATAGGTGAGGACGATAACCGAATAGGCCGCAGGCTTAGAGAAGCCACTTACGACGCTTTTCAGAATTTAGTCAACCTATGCGTTGAAAAAAATGCCGATTTCTTAGTGATCGCCGGAGATGTTTACGACGGTGCAGATCGTTCGGTTCGTGCACAACTACGATTCAGGGACGGGCTTTACACATTGGCTAAAGCCGGTATACATTCGTTCGTAGTCCATGGCAATCACGACCCCCTTGACGGATGGCAATCTTCGATAGCGTGGCCAGAAGGCGTTCACATCTTCGATGCAACTCCAAAATGGAAAAATTTCGAAAAAAACGGTGAAGTGATAGCAGCAATTCAGGGAGTTAGTTATCCAACTCGCGAAATAACCGACAATTTAGCATTACAATTCAATCCTCCTCGATCAGAAAAAATTTTCACTATTGGCTTACTCCACACTAACGTCGGAGCTAATACTTTCCACCCCAATTACGCCCCTTGTACCGTAGAAGATCTGTCAATATCAGGAATAGATTATTGGGCCCTGGGTCACGTTCACACACGAGAAATACTGAAAAATTCAAACCCCGTAATTGCTTACCCTGGCAACACTCAGGGTAGGCACCCAAACGAAAATGGACCAAGGGGTGCATTTGTTGTTGATGTCGATTCATCTGGCGCATGCAAAATTGAGTTCGCAGCTCTAGACGTAGTTCGTTGGGAGCGTATCAACATAGATATATCAAATCTAAATACAATCGATCGTTTGGAATCAAAAATTCGTGATGCAACGGATAGGGTCAACAACGCAGCCGAAAATCGTGACGTCATATGTCGAATTAATCTTATTGGACGCGGTTCTTTACACGAACAGCTAGGTATAGAGGGTTCGGTTGAAGACCTACTTTATACAGTTAGAAATATGTGGAGTGACGGTAATTCGCCCTGGGTATGGGTAGAACGAATCACTGACTCAACGCGACCTGAAATAGACATGGAGTCGCGAGCCAAACAGGATGATTTCCTAGGGTCAATGTTAAATAGTTCCATTATTTCCTCAATTACAGATGAAGAAATTGAACGAATAAAAGATGCGGTATCTGAGGTATATACAGGCCGAAGAACTGGTTTACCTAAAGCATCCAATGAGCAAATTTCTAAATGGACAGAGGAAGCTCGCTGGTACCTTGCTGAACTTTTGGAGCACGGACAGTAAATTGAGATTAACAAGAATCAACATTGATAATTTTGGTCCTTTCGCAAACAGGGAATTCAACAATATTTCTGAACACTTAACCCTTATCAACGGTCCAAATGAAACAGGCAAGTCCGCTATACGAGCATTCATACGGTCAACCTTATTCGGATACGTGAATAAAACCGATCGCGTTCCATTACGAGAAATATTTCAGTACAAACACATCAAGCCAGAAGCTGGTTCAGGATCTATATCGATTACCACTTCTAACAATAATCAGTTCGAAGTTCATAGGCGGGAGGGTAAAAAACGTGGAGAAGTGTCAATCACAGGGAAGACCAATGGCGATGAATATTTATTACAAATGCTTATCAGTGATATCGACATTGAGCTTTACACAAACGTGTTTTCAATCTCATTAAGTGAACTTCAGGTTTTTTCATCACTAAATTCCAACGAAATACAAGACAAGATCTACTCGGTTGGACTGGGGTTAACCAATCTTTCTCTCACTGATGTCCGCGCAAAAATCAACGGTGAGTTACGTGAATTGCGCAGCCCCCGAGCAGGTCGCATACGAACAATCGAAAAAGAACTTTTAGAAGCACGAGGGCTATTACAAGAAACCCGACTAAATGGCGAGCAATACAGCGACCTTTCCAAACAAATAGAAAAGGTCAGAGAAGACATCGATTCTAAGACTGCAGATCTGGCACAAATAAGATCAAATATCGAACACCAAAAGACACTAATAAACCTAAGAAATCCATGGTCAAGAAAAATCGAGCTAGACCGGCAGATAACTGAACTACCCAAAATAGACGTAATCCCTGATGATGCCCTTCAACAACTCGAAGGTTTAATTGAGCGAAAAAATAATTTTGTAGAACAAGTCAACGACGGCAATCTACGACAGCAGAAGCGAAACAACGAGTTAAGCTCCATCAATGTAATTGATTCGTTTAATACACATGGCAATGAGATTCGCAAATTACTCATGCAGGCTGGTCATTACACAAAAGCAGTAGATGATTTACCAGTTGTACAAAAAGAACTTGATAAAGAGCAGGCAAGCTTTGACTTTGAGGTTGCCAACCTTGGATGGACTAAAGAAGCTATTGAAACATTTGACGAATCGATAGAGCATCAATCAAACCTACAAACCGTTGGTAGTAAATTATCGACTGCACAACAAAAACATCAGGAAGCAAAGCTGATCTTCGAAGCCCGATCAGAAGATCAAGAATCAGTATCCAATCATGTAATCAAACTTGAAAATAAACGTGATGCGTTAGGAAAAGTCTCCACTAAAACATCTACAGATATAGAACAAACTCGAGACCGACTATCTAGATTACGCGCAGCAATTGCCGATGCAACATCAACTCGATCTGAAATGAATGAGGCGCAACAAACTCTAGACCATAACCAAAAATATTCAGATCAAAAACAAGAAATTTTCGCTTCAATTCTTTTCCCTAGTGTTGTAATTATTATCAGCGCTGCACTAATAGTCTGGTATCAAACGATGGGGGAGTTATCTGGCAGCCTGGCTGCAATACTAGGCGTACTAATTCTATGTGCGGGATTACTGCTGGTATCACGCGTTAATAAAACCAAACTAATAAAAAACAACAACGAAAATATTCCTGCCAACGGATCAACAAGTCTATCGAACGCTCAAATTGAAGAAATCCATAACCGTTTTGTCGCTGTAAACAGAGAAGTATCTGAAATAGCACAAGAATTCAACATAAGCGAACCGCCTTCTATACGCGATGTAGAAGAGAAAACAGGAGAAATCGAACGTTCACTCGATCTACGCCGTAAATTCGAATCTATATCGAATGATGCCGAAGTAGCAATAGCACAACTCGCAAGCAGCAATTCTCGATTAACGGAATCTCGGAAAATGCTCGAACTACGCAGTAAAACTCTAAATGAGCTGAAACTTCAATGGCAAAAATTACTAAAGCACTCGAACCTATCTGTAGACCTAAATCCGTCACAGGCTGTCAATTTCATTGGAAGTGTCCGCACACTTAAAATCCAAATAAAAAACATAAACAGCCTCAAAATACGATTGTCACAGATGTACGAAACTGTTGAACAAATCGATGGACGACTATTAAAAGTTCTCAATGCAGCCGGATTACCAAATGCACCTGCACATCAAGGATCCCAAGCACTCGAAGATCTATCGAACCGTATGCTAAAACATGAACGCGCGATCGAACACAAAAAACAAATTGCCGATCAAGTAATGATTTGGGAAAAAGAACTAGAAACGTTAACATCCAAAATTTCAGATATAGAATCAATGACCCTAGCCTTATTCAATAAAGGCAATACAGACAGTCAAGAAGAATTCATAAAGATTGCCATACAAGTGGGCAAGCGACGCGAACTTGAACGCAAACTGTTTGAACTAGTGGAAAATTCACCGTTACTCAATAGCGCTGATGGTCAGTCGTATCGAGAAAGTCTTTCCAATGTTACACATGAAGAGGTAATCGCAAAACGACAACAATTAGAAGATGATGCAAGGCGCATCAGTGTAGTCATTAATGAGCTACATATAAAAGAAGGAAATTTACGTAACCAGCTAGTCGAACATGAAAAATCAAATAAACCGCTCGAACTCCAGACAAAAATTAACATTCTGAAAGAACAGCTTAACCGACAAGCTGAACGTTGGGCTGTCCTTACCATCGCCCATGACATGTTCGAGAAAACACGAGAAGAGTTCCAAAAAGAACGCCAGCCTGATCTAATTAAATCCGCTTCGAAACACCTATCCGAGTTGACACTAGGACGCTACACGAGTGTCAGAGCTGTAATAGGAGAAAAAGATCAAGACCTTGAAGTCATAGAGAGCACCGGGACTACAAAACTCGCAAACGAACTCAGCCGTGGTACCGCTGAACAGTTATTTCTAGCTATGAGATTTGCCCTAATTGAAGAGTATTCACAAAACGCCGAACCAGTGCCTATCATCCTTGATGACATCTTAGTGAATTTCGACCCGAGACGCGCACAAGCCGCATGCAAGGTAATAATGAAGCTCTCGCAAAAATTTCAGATCATTTTCCTGACATGCCACCCTGAAACTGAAGCTATGTTCATGTCAGCAATCTCCGGTACCGATAAATTATCAAAAAGTGCTATTAGCATCATCGATCTAAATAAAAATACTAGTCCAGATCAACTGAAGCTTGT
>DBSW01000067.1:0-14088 GCA_002306745.1 Dehalococcoidia bacterium UBA1332
CGTCAACAACCGATCCAGCCTGTCGAACATGGTTCCCTATGATTTCTCTTAGAGAAGCGTGCACAAGATGTGTAGCCGTATGGTTGCGTCTGATGGATTCGCGACGCTCGGTATCAACCGATGCGGTAACTCTATCTCCAGTATTTAGTGTGCCTGATATCACTGTCCCTGAATGTACATTGACGTGACCATATGGAGCTTGTGTATCAGTTATAGAAACTTCGACATTTTTTCCAGTTATTACACCAGTGTCGCCGACCTGACCACCTCGCGCAGCGTAAAAAGGAGTTGAAGTAAGAATCACTTCGATCTGGTCACCTTTAGTTGCCGTTTCGACTGGTTTGTTATTTACGATTATTGCGGTGACATTAGTATCAGTTACCAGTTCTTCGTAGCCCGTGAAGGGAGTGTCCTCAAGGCCTAGAGATTCGTAAACCCGAGTCGAGTTTGCATCGCCGCCGAATCCTCCAGCGGCGCGTCCCCGTTCACGCTGGGCTTCCATCTCAGACTCGAATGCAGTCAGGTCGACTTCCAATTTTTCCTCTAAGGCAACTTCTTTGGTAACCTCTACCGGATAGCCATAAGTGTCATATAGAACGAAAGCCTCGTTTCCCGAAATCGTATTGTTCCATTGTTCTATTCCTTCGTCTCCGAGATGTGATACAAGTTTTGTTAGCGCATTAATGGCCAGTCGATTACCAACGGATTTACCATCATCCCCAAGCGTAGGCTTATTTGCAGTACCCAATTTGATCTGTTCGATGATGCTCGTATCGTCATGACGTGTTTCGATCATTCCCGACAGTACTTGCGCGCCAAAATCAAGGGTTCGAGAGAAACTATTCTCTTCCTGTTCAAGCACATCCGCGATGAAATTGTAGTTATGTATTAATTCGGGGTACGCATGACCCATGTGATCGGAGACAGTTTTCGCTAAAGTGGAAAGAATGGGGCTTTCAAGTCCTATTTGGCGTCCGAATAACATCCCACGTCGGATCAAGCGACGCAGTACGTAACCACGCCCTGAATTACCTGGAATAACCCCGTCACCTATAAGAAAAGCGGCTGATCGAGCGTGTTCAGCGACAACTCTAATACACTTATCCGATTCTTTGTTTTCGCCCCATGTTTTTCCAGATAGGCGTTCAACTTGCTCAATAATCGGGAGGAAGGCATCTGTTTCGTAAACGTTTGATACACCTTGCAGCACGGCTAACATTCGTTCGAATCCCATACCCGTGTCGATGTTTTTTGCCGGTAGTACCGTATCTTTTCCGTCAAGGTCACGATAAAACTGCGTAAAAACTAGGTTGTATAGCTCAACAAAGTCTTCGTGGTAATTTGGACCCCATTGTGTATCGCGCACAGGATCGTCAATCATTGGAACATCATCTAAAGAGCCACGATAGTAGTTGATTTCTGAACTGGGTCCGCACACTCCTTCGTCACCAGCAGGACCCCACCAGTTGTCCTCGTCACCAAATCGGTAGATGCGATCTGAAGGTATCCCGAGGTCTCTCCATATGGCTTCAGCTTCATCATCTGTCGTGTATACGGTGAAGTAGAGCCTTTCTGGATCTAATCCGAACTGTTTGGTAAGAAGATCTAGTGCCCACCTACACGCCTCATTTTTGAAATAGTTGCCAAAGCTGAAGTTTCCTAGCATTTCAAACATGGTCAGGTGAGTGTCATCACCGACCTCTTCTATATCGGTAGTGCGGAAACATTTTTGTGAGGTTGTAACCCTTGGGTGTGGAGGCTCTTTTTCTCCTGAGAAGTATGACTTGAATTGCGCCATACCGGAATTCGTCAGAAGTAATGTGGGATCAGCGGATGGAATCAATGATGCAGAAGGCATTCGAAGGTGATCCTGCCCTTCGAAGTATGCGAGAAATGCTTCCCGCAATTCATCAGCTGTCTTTGGTGGACTTGGGGTCATTGTTTACGTGAGATGTTCACAAGTATGCAGATCGATCTGAATTGACGTTTGATATTAGTTATCTGTGAATTTGTGTGTCAATGCAGATTTCGCCTATATGTAGCGTAATGCCCTATTTATCATTTGACTAAGTTATAGAAAATCTGCCGTTAATCAGTGTAAATTAATCAGAATCGGAAATGTCAATTAGAGCCGTCTTTGATTGTAGATCAAGATTCGAATCCGACAACCTTGAAGCGGTTGAGATCGCTATAGCTGCAAGCAACTCCTCCCGCTTATCTGGACTCATAATTCCATCGGGCAGTTTTTCGACTTCAACGTCATTTACATTGATGTCTTCGTTTGGAATATTAGGTGTTTGTCGGGGATGAACATCAATAGGAGCGGTACTTCGCGGTGATTCTTCGCGGAAAGCAGGTTGAGCCTCACCCCAATATATAGTCTGGTGTGGGAATGGGATCTCGATTCCTTCAGCATCCAATCGTATCTTTATGCGCTTTCTCATTTCACCCATGATCTCCCACTGTTTCATGGGTTTGCAGTCACCAAGCATCTTGAAGGTCACAGCCGAATCGTCCAAAGAATCCAAACGTAGAACTTGCGGTGGCGTGATCAACATTAATCCGAAATATGGATCGGCCGCTATTTCTTCACCGATATCATTGAGAACCGTAACAACTTGTTCAACGTCCTCTTTATACGCGACCCCTATATCTAGATTTACTCTTGACCAGTATTTTGTTTTATTTGCTGCAACAGTGATCTCACCGTTAGGGATTACGTGTACTTGGCCATCGAGATCCCGTAGAACTGTCCTTCTTAGGTTTATTGATTCGACTAGTCCTGATACACCCGCAATTGTTACAACGTCTCCAGTTCGATATTGGTTTTCAGCAAGGATAAATATTCCTGCTATTAGATCTCTGACCAGATATTGCGCACCAAAACCTACGGCAATTCCGGCCACACCAAATCCTCCGAGTACAGGACCGATGGGTATAGAGAGTTCTGTAAGAACCATGAAAAGTGCTGATACATATATCAGGGCTACGGCTGCACCGACAAACACGCTTGAGAGAGTTTCCGAACGCTTCAGAACTTCATCATGATCTGCCGTTGAAGCTTGACCTAGCATTATTGACGACATAACTCTTGGAATCACGCGGCGTGTGATACGCGTTGTAACCCAACTCATGAACAGTATAAGAACTATTCGAATGCCATCCGTTGTGAGCCAGTTACCTATGCTAGATGCAGTTCGTGCAATGTAATCGATAGCGGGGTCAACGTTGTTGCCAAGTACATGAAGAATTCCAATAGTCCCTGCTGTAGCAAAAATTGCGCCAATTAAAACATTAGAGATCCAGGAATCGGCTGCCTGTACTGCAACACCTACATCAGCGGTGGCCTCGTGCTGGTCAAGCTCTTTTACAGCTTGTTTAAGGCTGCGTCTTGCCAGAATTCTAGTGGCCCACCATGCGAATAGCGCGGCGACAGCAATCAGTATAGCCCACAGACCTCCAGCGGCGAGCCAACCTAATAAACTGCCTTCCGTTGGGTTACCCAACAAGTTATCCAGAAAAGAGTCTGTCATCGATATTATTTTTGTTGCGCATAACTGGATGATGTGCGCAACACGCTGCGTTAATCCTTGCCAATCAGTTGATAATTAATACAGACGATACACTCTTCGTTACAAATCAAACTCAAAAGCCTTTAGTTCCCTTTACTTTCCCAGAGAGTCAAGTACGATCCACGTTTGCCAGTGATCAACGCCGCAAGGTCCTTTTTAGTTTTTTCCTTTACTGCTTGCCTTTCTTGGTTAGCCAAATATATTAACTGGTCACTTAACTGATCCAACAACGACTGTGACAACCTTGTACCAAATAGTCCGTTTATCGCTTCGCGTAGTTGATTCTCTTCAAAAGTCAGCAGTGTACCTACGAAAAACAATATTCCCACGGAGCTTGTATGATCCGTATTGTCGATGCCAAGTTCTTCAACAATTTTTTTTAGTGCATTAGCTTTTATAGAATTCTCAACTTGCTGTGGGATCGTCATTAGGTCTAAGAAACCGATTTGATCGCGACGGATTAATTGAGAAAAATCTTTTTCTATTGTCTTAAAAAAATCTTCTTGGAAAATGTTTGATATCGAAAGGCTTAATATGGCTGCTCCTCCAGTGCGATCGTCTCGTGCATCGATTGCAATAAATTCACGAAGGTGTGGGAACATACACAACGTTATATCAGTGTCACTATTATTGATATCGAACATACGAGTATTTTTCCTACTGGATACGAAAAAGATCTTTTACCCGTTGTAATAACCCATTTTGCCCCCCGCTCTTTAATGTGTGCCAACTTTTTTCGGCTGAGTTCGCTCGGTGGAGATTATCACTTCGTTTTTTCATAATCGAACGGATCGACTTCTCTTCACTTTTATCAAGCCAGAAACCTAATTCGTCTGGGCATGCTTCAATTTCTAAATTGTAACCACGATACCTAAATCGGATCATGTTTCGATCACAGTGCGGACATTTATGATCGACTTCCCTGCTGCCATATTTTCGTTGACCTTTGATCATCTCTTTCTTTGATGCGCTGTCTTCTAGAGACTCCATGGACTCGAACGGTATCCAGACCCCGTAACACTCTGGACATTTCGAAGAGGTCTGCTTTGCAGTTTTAGCGTCAGATAAAAGGGAGTTATCTATCGGACATGTTAGGTTTGGCAATCTGATTACCCTTTGGCTGCAATTTAGTTACATGCCGCCTTGATAGGATTTTACAAAATGAGAAAATAACCCTATCGATTTGGCGTAGATATTTCTGTTGGAAATATGAGCAATTAGTTCGAAAACACTTAGGATTTATTGCATTGAAATACTCATTGCGACAGCTCCTCCACCTGCGTGACAGATCACTGCAAGTCCATGAGTCCCGCGTGACGCGTAGAGCCCATATAACAGCGTGACCAATATACGTGATCCGCTTGCACCTATTGGGTGCCCGAGCGCTATAGCCCCACCTCGAGTATTCACGCGGTTCCAGTCCCAGTTTAGAGCTTTTCCGTTAGCAAGAACTTGTGCTGCAAAAGCTTCGTTAACCTCAATTAAATCGAAGTCATGAAGTGTGTGTCGGGTCTTTTCTAGAAGGTATTTAATCGCGATACGTGGCGCATCAAAAAGCATTCCAGGCTCATTAGCCGCATGGGCATATCCAGTGATTTGTGCTACAGGTCCTTTTGGTGAACGTTCCGCAGAGTTGGCGTCCGTAACAACTAACGCTGCTGCGCCATCGCTTATTGAGGACGCGTTTCCGGCAGTTACTGTATTGCCTGGTGGGAACACTGTTGGCAATTCAGAAAGAGATTCTCTTGTGGTCTCTCGTCTTGGCCCCTCATCTTTTTCAAATAATTTCTCTGATCCGGTCCGGTTGGAGACTTTTACAGGTGTAATTTCAGCATCAAACATTGATTCATCTATAGCTATCGATGACAGTTTATGGCTACGCTCGGCAAATGCATCCTGATCATCACGATCTACACCGTATTTTTTACTAATAGCCTCGGCAGAACCTCCCATGTGTCTGTTTTCAAATGGGCACCACAGACCATCATGAATCATTGAGTCGATTAATTTCGAATCACCTAGCCGTCGTCCGGTTCGGCTATCCACTAATAGATGTGGTGCCGCGCTCATATTTTCCATGCCTCCTGCAACGACAGCTGACGCCTCTCCAAGTTGAATCGCTTGTGAAGATAATATGACTGATTGAAGTCCTGACGCACATGCCTTGTTAATCGTCAATGCCGATACTGAGTTCGGTATCCCGGCTCCGATTGCTGCTTGCCGTGCGGGCGTCTGCCCTAGTCCTGCTGTGAGCATGTTACCAACCACAGTATAATCAACATCTTCTACAGACAACCCGGACCGTTCTATTGCAGCCTTTATTGCGATGGACCCTAGGTCCGTAGCCGGAGTTTTTGCAATACCACCTTGAAATTTCCCAATAGGGGTTCTAGCAGCACCGGTAATAAACACATTGGATTTGAGTGCGTTAACCATATTTTTGGCTTTCAGTTAGAAGTACTAGACGACATATTTTTAGTAGGGTAAAACTTTCTGGATCGCTCACATTATTATGATCTAACAACTCTGACAGTGATTCCATCTGCGGTTAACGCTATTTTCCCATTTTTTAGCGCCAAAGCGTCTGCACCGAAAATTTTGTTGCGCCACCCTGACATTGCCCGTACTTTAGGCCTAGATTCGGTAGCTATTCGATCTAACTCTTTGCGATTAGCAATCAATTGCGCAGCTACACCATTCTCGTCGCTTCTCAACTTCAGCAACGCTTGTAATAAGGAGACTAAATTTTCATGACCCCGTTGTGGCGGTCGACCTTTATCGGGAATTGGACATTCTTCTTCGGGAAGATTAATACCTCGTTTAACTGCTCCTAGTATGCCGTTTCCATTATTACCGTAAGCGAATTTTTCATTTATTCCGCGGACCCGTTCTAGTTCATCTGGATGTTGAGGAGCGTTAAGAGCAATTTCTGCTAATGCTTCATCTCGACATATCCATCCCCTTGGAATGTTTTGTTTCTGTGCTTTTATTTCTCGCCAGGCGGCGATCTCTCTAAGGATCGCTAGTGACCTTGGGGTCGGCCGACGCAAACGCACTTTTCTCCAGACTGTGAAAGGGTCTGTTTCGTAGGTTCCTTGATTTCTTAGAGGGCCCATTTCTTCATGAGCCCATAAAGTTCTACCTGATTGATCCAGTTCTTTGCTTAACTTGTCATATATATTTATGAGATGTGTAACATCGCCGATCGCGTATTCAACCTGATTTTCAGTTAAAGGTCGACGAGACCAATCAGTCATTTGTGATCGCTTGTCAATCGTATCTCCGATTATTTTTTGTACAAGTGTGGCGTATGCAGGTTGGTCTCCATACCCACTTAGCATTGCAGCTATCTGGGTATCATAGACAGGTTCCGCTAGTTCCCCGGAAGCGTTGAATATGATCTGTAGGTCCTGACTCGCTGAGTGAAATATTTTGAGGACATCCTGATTTGTCATCAGGTTGAATACTGGTGAAAGATCAATTCCTTTAGCCAATGGGTCTATAGCGACCGCATCCTGTCTCGTAGCGATCTGCACTAAACACAGAACAGGCCAGTAGGTTTTTTCACGAACGAATTCTGTGTCGACCGTCACAAAGTCGGTTTTCGACGCTCGTTGACAGAAATCAGCGACATCTGATGAGTTAGTAATAAGCACACATCCGGTATACACCACGAAACGGGTGAGCGCTAGCATCAGTTCTCATTTAATTGCTGAAACACATTTTTACAAACAACAAAATTTTATATTTAAATGTTTTAGAAAATGGTTGTATTACCGTCTGCTTGATATACCTTTGTTTTAGGAATTTTAAAGGCTGTTGGGGCCAATGAGTTTACCCCAGGCCCAGCCAATCCCTATCCCTATAAGTACTGAGAATGGTATACCAATCAGAATGCCTGCAAGGGTGACGTCTTTTGCGTTGGTCTGGCTTTCGTCAAACTGCAGTAGCGAAATCACTAGGAACACTATTCCCATAACGAAGCCTAGACCTGCACCCATTAATGCTGGTTTACTGAATCTCAATTATTTTGTTCTCCGAAAATTTTTTGTAGTCTTTGTATTGTGAATAGGTTAATTCATGCGGTAGGTTTCATAAGCGTTATTACAGGGATTTCCGTTTGAAATTTGAATCACATCTAGAGCGGGTTCAAGGATGATTGAGATAACACTCCGCTGCCATCCCGTTGCTATGTCGTTATTGGGGTGCCTGCAAATAGATGTTGGGTATCCGAGGTGATCTGAGAGCACTGTCTTCGCGTCGTTGGGAGACACTCCGTTTAACCCAGATAAATCAGAAAGTAAAGCTTTACCTCGTTCAAGTCGTTCGTATGACTGCCCGTAGATGCGGTCCGCGTACTTGTCGTTGTTTTCTTGTAATCCAGGATGTACGCAGTGGTTTGTATGTACAAAAATTCCATTTTGATCGACTTTGACGGCTTCAACTGAACTAGGTGTGATCTCTAGGTTCAAAGGTCCTTGACTAGTAATAATCGCAGCATTAGCTGTCAGGGATCGCGGTACCGACGTTACCTGGGTTACGGCAGATTTTTGCGATTCTGCTTCAAGAATTGCTCTTACTAGGAAATACCACGGTATTCCCTTAGTGTCGGACGGGCCGTTCAATGCGTTCATACAAATTCCGGTTCCCACTGAATTAATCACCATGTACGCGACCAAGCCTGGTTGCATCCATGACATGAAAACTGGCTTGCCGGTTCCTTTACGTGTAATTACAGCTGATAATGGTCCCATGACCGGATCGTTATCCCAATTTTGCGCAGCAAATCCAGTGCCAGTTGTCGAAGCCTTTGCGTCGACTAAGATTGAGGTGCAGCCTTCGTTGGCAAATCCCAACATATTCCTTGTGTTTAGAACCATTAGTCGTTCTACAGGAACACCTGCAGCTTCCGATGTTGCATTGATTTCGGAAATGATGTCAGGAAAAAACACCCCTGCAAGACTAAATGATTGTGAAGCTATTTTTTCAGCTTCTGCCCAGGTGACTGGCGACGGATTCGATTTGTTGAAACGTTCTATAACCAGTTCGGTTATTTCATTAATTTCGGAGTAGAAGTGTTCTCCGATCTGGTGTCCTATATCCGACGGTGAGCCGGATACAGTGAGTTCAGGAAAACGATGTCGATTGACGAATTTTTCAGTCATACCGGTTTTTCTTGACTAGATTAGTGTCTTAAGAAGTGAGTGAATCGATGCTTGAAATAATCGATGACAATAAAATATCACTCATCCTTTTGCTAGACTCGCCGGTCTCTGCGGATTAACACTCGTTTCTATTAGCAATAATGTGAATAAATGTGAGGTAACTAATTAATGGCTACTGACCATAAGAATGACAAGATACTTCGGTCGTCCGAATGGTTTGGCACTCGAGATCTGGAAGGATTTCTCCATAGAGCAGGATTGAAGAATCAAGGCTGGTCTGAAGAATCGTTTTCGGGAAAACCTGTGATTGGTATCGCTAACTCATGGTCAGAAGCCACTCACTGTAACGCCCATTTGCGTGGTTTAGCCGAGCACGTCAAGCGAGGGGTCTTCGCAGCCGGTGGATTTCCAATCGAGTTTCCTACGATATCTTTAGGAGAGTTCTTCCTTTCCCCGACTTCGATGTTTTGTCGGAACTTGATGTCTATGGATGTAGAAGAAATGATACGGGGTCTTCCAATTGATGGTGTCGTCCTTCTTTCAGGGTGTGACAAGACGACTCCTGCGATGATGATGGGGGCAGCATCAGCAGATTTACCAGCGATAGTATTGACTGGCGGACCACAACTGAAAGGAAATTGGAAAGGGGAGGAACTGGGCTCCTGTACCGATTGCCGGAGATACTGGTCGGAATTGAGAGCTGGGACGATAACACAAGACGATTACGATTCTATGGAGGCAGCTATATATCGCTCACCAGGCCATTGTATGGTTATGGGCACGGCATCGACTATGGGATCAATTGTAGAAACACTTGGCATGTCCCTGCCAGGTGGAGCGGCCGTCCCAGGTGCTGATTCGCGTCGAAAAATTTTAGCTGAGAATACTGGCAGAACAGCAGTCGATCTGGTTAATAAAGGTGTTCGTCCGTCAGATATTTTGACACGTGAGGCTTTTGACAACGCGATAAGGATGCTGCTTGCGGCTGGTGGCTCGACCAATGCGATCATTCATCTAACAGCAATTGCAGGACGAGCAGGGATAAAAATTGATCTTCAGAGGTTTAATGATCTGTCTGAAACTACACCTGTAATTGTTAATTTGAAGCCTGGCGGCAAATATTTGATGGAAGACCTTTTTTACGCTGGAGGTGTCGAATCGGTGTTGAATAAGATGTCGGCATTACTGAATAAGAACTGCCTTACGGTCACAGGCAAAACGCTCGGAGAAAATATTGCCGGTGCCGAATGCCACAATGATGACGTCATAATGTCGCCAGAAAATCCACTTTCAACTGAAGGTGGACTAACTGTCTTAAAAGGATCACTTGCACCTGACGGAGCGGTAATTAAACATATCGCTGCTTCCCCAGAATTAATGAAACACACCGGCCGTGCAGTGGTGTTCGAAAACCCGATTGATCTCAAAAACCGAATTGATGATCCAAATCTTGACGTAGATAAAGATGACATCCTCGTGATGAAAGGTGCAGGCCCTGTTGGTGGACCTGGGATGCCAGAAGCTGGCTTTTTGCCTATTCCGAAGAAACTGCTTGAAAGGGGTGTTCGGGATATGGTTCGCATTTCAGACGCACGTATGAGTGGGACTGCCTTTGGCACGATCGTATTGCACGTTTCTCCTGAGTCACATATAGGAGGTCCCCTATCCGTAGTTCAGGACGGAGATACCATAACTTTGGATGTGGAAAGCAAGCGACTTGACCTTAATATAGATGACTCAGAACTACGACGTCGCTTGGCTGCCATGCCTGTAACAGCTGAATTTGCTGGGTTCACTCGTGGCTATGGAAAGATGTATGCCCAGCACATTACACAGGCACAGGACGGGTGTGATTTTGACTTTCTCGTCGGGAACACACCTGTGGAAACTCATGTAGAAAAATCTTCTCATGAAGCCGGGTTTAATACCGGTTGAGTGGTTTAAGTAGGTGTCGGCGCGTTTTGTGGTATCAGTTCGTTCGCACGCATATCCGACCATAGTTCTGGTGGTATCTCTTGTCGGACCATAGCAATATTTTGTTCAAGTTCAGAAATCGATGAAGCACCTGGGATTACGGTAGCTACCGCTGGATGTGCAAGCACAAATTGGAGCGCTGCTGCCTTTAGGTCCACGTTGTGGTCTACACATATTTCTGTCAATTGTTGAGCTCTTGCGACCAAATGCTCAGGGGCTTTTTCATAATCGAAAGTAACGGGCTCTGATAGGTCTCGTGCAAGGATTCCAGAATTGTATGGACCTCCAATAGCTATCTTTACACCACGCTCGACACACTCAGGTAGAAACTCGGCAAGTCCCGTATGATCTAACAATGTGTACCTACCAGCAAGTAGTATGATGTCGAGGTCAAATCTTTTGATGAACTCTAGAGGTAATTCCCAGATGTTCATCCCGCAACCAATAGCTTTTATAACCCGTTGCTCTCGTAGTTCGATCAGCGCTGGAAACGCCTCGTTGATACTCTGTTTTTCACCATATGGTTGGGTGTCAGGATCATGTAGATAGATTATGTCTATTGATTCTAAATTTAAACGTTCGAGGCTTTCTCCTATAGACCTTAGTACGTCGTCCCGAGTCCATGAATCAACTGCCACGAGATCGCCAATACCATCAGGGTCAGATTCTGGTTGTAATCCTCCAAGGACAGGTTGAAGGATGCGTCCAATTTTGGTCGAAATAACGAAAGAATCTCGTGGTGCCGTTGTGAAATTCGACTTACCAAACCGAGCCTCTGCCCGTCCTGCACCATATAATGGTGCGGTGTCTATATATCCAATACCCAATTCTTGGGCGCGGTTTAGGATATCTAAAGCAACTTCGTGCGGTGTTCCACCAAATAAACCACTACCAAGCGTCATGCCGCTTAACGGGGCAGTTCCTAAACCTAACCTGGGTACGGAAACCCCTGTGTTTCCAATTGGCACCCTGTCGAATGGCTTCATTATGACTACTCTATAGTCTTGATAAACAAATTTCACTCACCTATTTTGATACCAATTCAGCAATGGCATCACCGACGCTTTCGGTTGTTGATGAGCCGCCAAGATCGGGAGTAAGAATTTCTCCTCGTTCAAGCAGGCGTAAAACCGCTTGATCAACGTCTGATGCTGCCGCTTCCTCTCCTAAATGCCTTAACATCATCGCCCCCGTTAGAATTTGAGCCATCGGATTAGCAATTCCTTGTCCGGCGATGTCCGGGGCAGATCCGTGCGTCGGTTCAAACATCGATGGCACCGATGTATCAGGGTTTATATTTGCGCTCGATGCCAACCCCATGCTTCCACTAATAATCGCACCAATGTCGGTGATAATGTCCCCAAATAGGTTCGGAGCAACAATCACATCAAACATTTCTGGTTTTCGAACTAAATCCATACAGGCTGCATCTATGAGCAGAGAAGTTGATTCGATATCGGTGTATTCCTCCGCTACCTCAGAAAAGGTCCTATCCCAAAGGGTCATGTAACCGAGAGCATTTGACTTGGTGATTGAGGTTACACGATGTTTTTTGCCACGTTTACGGGCTAGGTCGAATGCGTAACGAATCGCTCGTTCGCATCCTTTCCGTGTGTAAACTGCCGTTTGAACAGCTACTTCATCTGGAGATTGGTGGTATGCAAAACCTCCAATATTTAAATATTCCCCTTCAGTGTTTTCTCGAATCACTACCAGGTCAATGTCGTAGGGTTTTTTCCCTGCTAACGGTGATTTAACGCCCGGGTATAGAACCGAGGGTCGCAGACAAATATATTGGTCAAACCGACGTCGGATGGGTAACAATAACCCGTCCAAAGTTATATTGTCTTGTATGTCAGGATGCCCGACTGCCCCAAGGAATACAGCATTAAATGGTTCGAGGCTTTCGAGTGCGTCATCCGGCATCATTTTGCCATGTTCGAAATAGTAATCTGAGCTCCAGTTAAATTCTGTGTATTCCCAGTTGATCCCGTATCGGGGCGCTAGCGCATCTAGTACTTTTATGCCTTCATTTACGACGTCAACGCCTATACCGTCACCCTTGATAACTGCAATCTTGTGATTTGGCATATTCTGGTATTCCTTGTTAGTGGTTTAGCTGTTTAAGTACAAGATGATTGTTAAGACTAGATCTGACCGAAGATACATTACTTCTGTTCAATTTGAACGTTCTTCGATGAGTTCTAATACCCCCGATATGTCGTGTTCGGTTTTGTTTTGCTTCATCATGGTGTCGTACATATCGAAAGCATTTTTTGCCATTGTCAGCGATAGGCCCTCTGCCTCTGCGAGGTTATCTATGATTCCAAGATCTTTGTATATCAGGCGAAGTGGTGCGGCGGAGTCTGGGAAATCACGTTTAACGGTAATCGGTGCGTTACGTTCTACCATCGTGCTACCACCCCAACTTACTCCGAGCAGGTCAGCAGCTATTTGGATATCGACTGCAGCTGAATTTGCTAATGCAAATGCTTCTGCGGCCGCTATAGTATTGACACCGACAAGCAATTGATTAATTAGCTTCATCGCTGTACCCGCACCTGTTGGTCCCATGTGCTTGATGTTTGCACCCATCTTTGAGAAGTGTTCATAGGCAAGGTCAAAAGCTTCTGTACTCCCACCGACCATTATTGATAGTGTTCCAGCGGCAGCACCAGCTGGACCGCCGGATATAGGTGCGTCCAAAAAGTGGATACCTTTTTCCTCACAGGCCTTTGAACAAGCGCGGGATGTAGCCATATCAACAGTGCCGTGGTCAACTATTACTTGTCCAGGTTTCGCGTTCGCAATCACGCCGTCTTCGCCCAGTAAGACTTCGTGTGAGGTCTTAACATCGGGGAGGCATACTAGAACCGTGCCAACCTGTTTTGTTAATTCTGCAACTGAACCAGCACCTTTTGCACCTCGTTCGATCATTGCTTCTATTTTTGATGCGGTTCTGGTAAAAACTGTTAAATCTGCACCTTTTTCGAGGAGGTTATCTGCCATTCCTTGACCCATATATCCGAGTCCAACAAACCCTACTGCCATTGTTATTATTCCTTTAAAGAACCAAATGGTTGTTGATTCTGCAATCGACGCAATTTACGTTCACAAAAATCGTTTAGTCAATCTGAGAGATTATAGACACAAGCTATTGATGATTTTGCGATATATATGAATCATCATTACGTTTCTTTGTTAATCACAAAGGGCGCTAGTGTTCATAGCGCCCTTGCTATTTTCAATAGAGTACAGACTAATCAAGCTGTCTAAGTCGTGGGTCAAGCCTGTCTCTTAGCCAGTCACCGAAGAAGTTAAGTGACATTACTACTAAGAAAATCGCAAACCCAGGCCAGAATGAAATCCACCATGCT
>DBSW01000067.1:14406-14853 GCA_002306745.1 Dehalococcoidia bacterium UBA1332
AATCCACCATGCTTCTTCAATAAACGCTCGTCCATCACTAACACTTTTACCCCAAGCAGGGACAGGGTCTGGGATTCCAGCGCCTAGGAATGATAGTGTTGATTCTGTTAAGATCAGCTGTCCGACCCGCAAGGTTGCTATCACTAGGATGGTACTTAATGTCCCCGGTAATATGTGTCTAAGTATCATTCGTATCGGTGAGGCTCCAGCAATTCTGGCCGCCATAACGTAATCCATACCACGAATCGTTAGTACGTCCGCTCGTACCTGTCTTACGAATGGGGTCCATGCGACTAACGCGATAATAAATATCACGACCCCTTCTGCAGCACCTCCTTGGTGTAGAAACTGTTGTGCGATAACAAGTGCGATAAGGATAAACGGCAACGCATTCCATACGTCTACTAGCCTCATGAGAATTTCATCTACCCAACCACCAAAATATCC
>DBSW01000067.1:15167-15387 GCA_002306745.1 Dehalococcoidia bacterium UBA1332
ATCTACCCAACCACCAAAATATCCTGCACACAAACCTAATAATGATCCAACGATAATTCCACTGGTTAACGCGTATGCGGTAACCTTAAGAGATATCCTCGCTCCGTAGACGATTCGGGAGAATACATCCCTTCCTAGGTTGTCAGCTCCTAGGATGAACTTTGATCTAGGGAATGTGCTCTTCTTTGCTCGATTGTAAGCAGATCGTTCTTTTGTGACC
>DBSW01000131.1 GCA_002306745.1 Dehalococcoidia bacterium UBA1332
GCAGAGGCAGAGGCAGAATCAACTCCTGAGCCGACACAGACCCCGTCAGCATAAATTAGGGTTGATTTAACAGACTAGTCACTGATTAGTATCTATGACTGTCAGGGAGTAGTTGTTGTGAGGACAGAGTTTCCGATACTGCTTAGACTTTTGATTGCAGTCTTTATTGGACTTGTGATCGGTTTTTTTGTCCCGGCAGAAGTCGATCGTGAGAACAGATGGGATCTTGAAGTTACAGGTAAACTTCTTCTTAGCGAAGAAGCTTGTCAGGCTAAAGATTTGGCAGGACCCTGCGGTGAGGTTTGGTGGCTCAACTCTATAGGAGAGAAGGTCTATAGGACATGGCCTGCTAATTCTGAGTGCTACAGGGAGACCAGAACGGGTTATGACCTCTTAGATTCTTGTAGAAACTGATATAGCTTTATATGCTGCTTCTATAACGTCGAAATTACTAATTAATGGCAGGGCAACTTGTTTAGTTAGTATGTCGTAGTGCATCGTTTTGTTGATTTCTGTTTTCATTTTGTAAGCTGATTCATATAAACAACAATGGGGAAATACTTTGGTGTTTCCATAGATTATTGTTATTTGGCAATTCCCTGTTCGAGCGGTTCCTGCTATAGTTCCCTGAGTTCAGTTATGACGCAATAAGTTAGCGGAGGATTGCTGCAGTGGATTCAAACAACTGGCCAGCTTGTATGACATGCGATGAAGGGACCTTAGTTCCTCTTTCGGATTTCGGGTCTCAAGGAGCGGCGGTTCATTATAAGGCTTGGGCTTGCATAAACCCTGAGTGTGATTACAACCTGAAGATAAGGTCAGGTGAAATCCATAGGAATGAGCCAATTATTCGGGGTTCCCGTCCTCGTTAAGGCATAATCATATTCGGTTTTTAAAGCTAGGTGTTTGTTTAGGTCTCTAGCCAAATAGCCTCTATTGTTGCCGAGATTCGTCAACAGGTCTGGTTGACCTGCGTTGTCTCTGACGTGGCGAAAGAATTTAATCACGGAGGTCAAAATGAGTGCAATAAATTCTGCCGGTAAACATGGGCTTCATCCAATAGCAAAATGGAGTCTGATAGTAGCACCGATACTTTGGGTGGTCGGCGGTCTAATGATGACCGGCGGGGCATTTGGCGAGTATGGAGTTGAATGGGTGCAAACTCTTGCTGCGGAAGGCGACACGGCTAAATTAGGGATAATGCTTTCCATAGTTGCCGGTGTACTTTATGTTCGCAGTGTGGCTGGTATTTCTCAGATAGCTCCTGAGGCAGCCGTGAGTAGGATGCGAATAGCTACTATTGGTGGCGCTATTGCAGTGGCATCGTGGACACCGCTTTTGGGTGTAGGGCTGGCAGTAGCCGATGGTGCGGATATTATTGCTGTTGCGGCACCGCTAATGATCGGGATGCAAAATGCTAGCAACTTAGTGTTTATGATGGCACTTATACCACTCGGTGGTGGTCTTGCATTAGCAGGTTTGTTCCCTCAGGCAAGAAATATCGGACTGGCTGTTTTCATAATTGCAATTATTGGAATTGTGACGACGTTTGTATTTGGAGCGAATGATGAGACTGGAGCAATGATATTTGGTCTTATGCAGTTCATTCTGGCTCTTATCTTCCTTGCAATTGGATTGATGATGTTCAATTCAGGATCTGATGACTAATTTCTGATCCTTTAGGATATTCATAACAGTTAGGCATCATAAGAAGCCCTCGAATTTATTCGAGGGCTTCTTTTTTTATTCAACAGCCATTAATTTTTTATTTTGGTCAATCAATTAACATTTATAGATAAAACTTATGTAACTAATATGTTTTGGGAATGTCACATGGTCAGAACCTAATTGTCACTGATACGTAACTCGGACTGAATCTCGCAGAAAACAATCGCTCGCGACAATGCAACTCGGAATCTTTGGAAAATATCTCACCCTCTGGGTTACGCTTTGCATAGTTGCTGGCGTTAGCCTCGGCGAACTGTGGCCAAGCTTTCCCGATACTCTGAGCAAGTTCACTGTTAGCCAGGTTTCAATTCCAGTCGGGATTCTAGTCTGGTTCATGATCTACCCGATGATGGCTCGCATCGATTTCTCCAGCATCATCGACGTCCGTAAACGACCTCGCGGTCTCGCACTAACGTTAATCATAAACTGGCTTGTTAAACCTTTTACCATGTTCGTAATAGCGTGGTTCTTCCTGAAAATCCTTTTCGCACCATGGATTGATGGTCACCTCGGATCGCAATACGTGGCAGGGGCGATCCTACTCGGAGCGGCGCCATGTACGGCAATGGTTTTTGTCTGGAGCTACCTCACTAAAGGAAATGCCGCCTACACACTCGTTCAGGTAACAGTGAACGACTTAGTCCTACTATTCGCCTACGCCCCGATCGTAATTATCCTGTTAGGTATAGGCGATATTACTGTGCCGTACGACACCGTCCTGCTGTCCGTTGTCCTTTACGTCGTTATCCCCCTTACAGCCGGTTATATCTCACGACGATGGCTTATCCACTCGAAAGGCTACGAATGGTTCGAAAATTCGTTCCTGCCTACGCTTGGTCCAATAACAATCATTGGACTTCTTCTGACGCTCGTCCTGCTATTCTCTTTTCAAGGTGAAAAAATACTCGATAATCCAACTCACATCGGTCTGATCGCAGTTCCGTTAATCCTTCAAACTTTCGTCGTATTCGGTATTGCCTACCTAATTGCGAAATTGTGCGGCATCTCCCATGATATCGCCGCACCAGCTGCTCTAATCGGTGCATCCAACTTCTTCGAGCTTGCGGTAGCGGCTGCAGTTTCGCTTTTCGGACTGAATTCCGGAGCCGCCCTCGCAACCGTGGTTGGGGTTCTTGTCGAAGTCCCTGTAATGCTCCTAATCGTTCGATTCGTAAACGCCACGTCCGATTCTTTTGCCCACGCCCATGACGGCTCATGTTGCCCCTCAGGCGCTGTTTTTGCAAAAACACTCGATGCGAATGACTAACACAAATGACGGGCAAACGACTCTCTAGAGTCCGGCAAAGCAAGCTCGCTAACGCAGAACGTGTTTCAATCCAATTAATCAATTAGTCTTGCAATGTGAGTCTATTTTTCTACGGGTGTTTTTGCGACGTTTTGATTTATGCAACTTAAAGACGTCGACCGTTTAATAAAACCCCCACAAAGGTTTTCCTGACAAATAATTGGTAAGTGATGAATGAAATTGTTGATGTTCCAATCACTGCAATTAGAAATTTAATTTCTGCTGGCAATGGACTTTTGAACATAGCAAAAGAAATCAACGTGACTATAGGTAAATGGATTAAGTAGATCCAGTAGGAAGAATCAGCAATTAAGCGTACCTTTTCGTTTTTTGCTCTGATTTTTGCCTCTGCTAATCCGATAAGCCCGAAACTGAATGTAACTGCGCAGGTACCTTTTAATATGACGTATAAGAGTCCAAGTCCGGGATCTTCTTGTCCTGAGGTATAAATTTTTGTAACTTGCGGTGCAATGTATAGGTATAGAGCAAAACCGATTGTTCCCACAGCTAAATATAAATGCGAATATTGTTTCATCATTTCAATTAAATTTTGCCTGCTGTAGAGACCGTACCCGAATAGGAAATAAGCAAAGCTAACCACTGAATTTTCGTGTAGTTCAGTGGAGTCCAAAAGAATCATCAGGATTACTAGCGTTATCACAAAAAGTAGGGGAACCTTAGAAAAAAATGCTGTGAGGCTAGACTTAACTGGTGAGTGGCAGCTTTTACCAACTATGGGAATTACTCTAGAGAATACCGAACTAATAATTCTCCATATGGACATCAACAATACGAACCACAATAGATAAATCAGAAACCAGAGATGCCAAGGATTAAAGTACATCTCTGGATAAATAAGATCAGTGAAGTTTCCAACCCATCCGAAAGAAAATATATGTGGCATGGCGAAGGCGATTAAGGGGGCAAAGATTAATAACGGTAACGCGATTCTTCGCACACGGTGTGATTGAAAAGCACGCCAGGAACGCCGTTGTACTATCAGTCCAGCAAAAAAACCTGAAAGTACGAAAAACAGTGGCATTCGCCATATATGTATGAACTCAAATAGCCCCCACAATATAGTCGAATTAGTTCCCTGTGATGGCCAGACTCCGCTGGTATCGAAATATGGCAACGTAGCGTGCAGCAATATGCCAAGACTCATTGCCACAGCACGTAGAGCGTCAAGACCGTGAAATCGCTTATGTTCTGTTGATAGTT
>DBSW01000037.1:0-935 GCA_002306745.1 Dehalococcoidia bacterium UBA1332
CAATTTCTTTTATCCGTTTGGCGCCCTGGACATCAACCCTGACAATGACATGATTGCCTGCAGTAAGTGCGTCACGGACTTGTTGTCTGGGTACCCCGTAATAATTGTCGTAGACCATAGCCCATTCGAGCAATTCGTCTGATCTAATCAGGTTCACGAATTGGTCCACATTTACGAAATGATGATTTACGCCGTCAACTTCTCCGGGCCTCGCATCACGTGTTGTAACCGATACGGTGAAATGAAAATCAAAACTTTCGGCTTTAATCATGCGCTCGATCACAACATCTTTTCCAACGCCTGACGGACCTGAAATAACGACAACTAACGAGGTGGTATTTTCGCGCCCCTCGTCACTCAATGATTCCACCAATGGCGCCGATAATATGCCAAAAATCAGGGTATGAAATGCCTGCAACCTCTGTATCAACAACCGAAATAGGTTGCGATGAAATCAATCCGGCAATTCCTAAACTCATGGCGATACGATGGTCATCGTGGGAACTAAATTGTCCACCTCCTATCACATCCCCACCGCCTAAAATCATCCCGTCTGCCGTGCCCTCTACATTAACACCTGCGCCTCTCAGCCAGTTTACGCTTGCCTGAATTCGATCCGATTCTTTAACGCGAAGTTCTTCAGCATCCTTGATTACCGTTTCACCTTGCGCAATAGCGGCTGCAACAGCGATAACTGGTATCTCGTCTATCAACAACGGCACTATATCTCCATTGAGTTCAATACCCTTCAAATTGCTTGACTTTACCATCAAATCAGCGACAGGCTCACCTGCAACATCACGTTCGTCGATCACGGCAATATCCGCGTCCATCATCTTAAGTGCCGTTATGATTCCAGAGCGAGTCGGGTTAATGCCCACATTTTTTATGAGAAGCTCGGAATCTGGATGGCACACCCCGGCGACCATCCAAAA
>DBSW01000037.1:1267-1615 GCA_002306745.1 Dehalococcoidia bacterium UBA1332
GCAGCGCTACTTATGTCACCAGGAACTTGAACATCAATCGTGTTAAGTTCACATGGTTCGATCTCTATATCCAATCCAGACTTATTAATTGTTACGCCCATTGCAGAAAACATGCGTTCAGTATGGTCTCTAGATTCGGCTGGTTGTTTGAGTTTAGTAACTCCATTAGCTCTTAAGCCAGCTAATAGAAGGCTTGACTTTAGTTGCGCAGAAGCGACAGGCATCGTATAGGTAGAACCGCGTATCTCACCTCCATGAAACACCAGTGGAGCTAATGTATTTTTCGACCTACCTGTGATTAATGCGCCCATATCCGTTAACGGTTTAATGACGCGTCCCATGGGACGC
>DBSW01000037.1:1948-2485 GCA_002306745.1 Dehalococcoidia bacterium UBA1332
TTTTAAGTGAATCGTCACCGGTTAAAATCGCTACCATTTCGCGTCCAGCGAGAATCCCGCTCATCAATCGGGTAGTTGTACCACTGTTGCCCGCATCTAGAATATCCGAAGGCTCACGTAAACCTTCAAGACCGACCCCCGTGATATGCAAACTGTCACCCATGCCATCATTTCCAGGCTCGCGTTGAACTTCGACTCCAAGTGCACGCATAATCTCAACGGTTGAGGTGCAATCGGCCCCGGGTGAAAAATTGGTTATCTTCGCTGTGCCATTGTTCGATAGAGCATTGAACATAACAGCCCTGTGTGAGACAGATTTATCTCCAGGAGCAAGAATCTCTCCACGTAACGAATTAGGTCGTGTGATAGTTAATGACATTTATGTCCTTGTTAGAGCTTACGACGGTCGTATTTGGTCGGATCTTTCTTAGTTGGTTTTCCACCACCCATTACTTTTGCAATTTTGCTACCGAAAAAGAGCCCCATCATACTTTCATTTGAAGACGGTATGGGAGAATAATCAGAATTATCTGGCCG
>DBSW01000037.1:2818-3714 GCA_002306745.1 Dehalococcoidia bacterium UBA1332
CGATCGGCGATACCGGCCTCAAGTCTTGCTCTTTGCTCCCATGCTTGAACAAACGATTCGGATAAAACTCCATCTGTAGCGAAGCGTTCGTCGTCGTCCCTAAGGGCGTTGCTTATGTTCTGAAAACGTTCAATCAACTGATCAATCCAGTGTGCGAGGAGGTCGGCGTTGATTGCTGATGAACTCTGTGCTGACGCTGGATCTCCAGATGCGGGGAGGGTTATGTTATCGAAATCTCTTCCAACAAACCTGCTTATTTCAGCCCAGGAGGGAGATGTACTGACAGCATTCAAAACAGCAGCGGACACTACAGCGGGTAAACCTGTGGTTGCGGCAGAAAATGAGTCATGCTCATATGCGTCCATAAACACCGGATTAGCACCCACCATTTCAACCATATCTGTGACAGATCTGATCGCTTCCTTATCCGCTTCAGTTGAAGCAACCAAAGCCCATTTTGCGTTATGGAAAATGTAGCCTGATGCCTCCTTCTGACTTTTGATAGAAGCACCTGTCAGAGGATTTCCGCCTATATAAGCGGAATCTTCTGGAAGTAATTCATCTGCCCATTCCAGTACAGCTCTTTTAGCTGGTGATGTGTCCGTGATGACTACTCCACTTTTTAAATGTGGTGAAATACCTGTAAATACATCGTGTAATGCGCCAGCTGGAGTAGCTATTACGACAACATCCGCATCTTCGACAGCTTTATCAATGTTCCATTCAGTGTCGTCGACAGCACCCATCTTTTTAGCTTGTGCTTGTGCAGAATTATCGGAATCATACCCAACTACTCTTGAATCGCTATTACCGCGAATCGCCATTCCAAGAGAAGTTCCAATACGACCGAGTCCAATTATTGTGTAATTAGTCATATTATGTTCCTGTGTAAAAAA
>DBSW01000054.1 GCA_002306745.1 Dehalococcoidia bacterium UBA1332
CATCAACTTTTCGTATTCTCTCAACATCGACATAGAAGATGTTTCCATCCGCAGTTTCATCTACCTTCGTCCATTTCGCATAGGACGGTGATGAAAGTGTCACTATGAACATCAGTGACAGTATGAGGGTGAGTTTCTTCATTACCTATTTGACCTTCACACCGTTCTTGTAGGTTCCTTTTTTCCATACCTTTCCGTCTCGTTCGTAACTAACCCATGGACCTTCTTTTTTACCGTTCTTGTATTTTCCCTTGGACCATAACTGTCCGTTTTGCCAATACTCAATAAAAGGACCATCCGCAATCATCCAACCTCGACAACGGCGTAAACAGTACTCGACAAGGGAATCTTGGGAGAAACCGAGCGCACCCATTACCTGCATTGCCTCATTGCAGACCTCGAATCCCGCTTGATTACAAAATATGGAACAATTAAAGGCGTACTTAAGTTTTTATCCGGTGATGCCATTCAAGATAAAGACCTCGGGCTCGTTTACGCCAGTCGTATTAAACTTAGCAAAGCTACGATCCGAGCAGATGGAAAAGATATACCACTTACACCTGGCATGGCAGTAACTGTCGAAATTAAAACCGGGAAAAGACGCATAATTGAATTTCTAATGGCACCACTTCTGCGCTACCAATCAGAGGCCTTACGAGAGAGGTAGGGATGAACACCACTGAAAGAATAGAACAACTCAAAGACCAAGTTCTTCCTTTTCGTCCTTTTGAAGCGATGGAGGAAGCGGAAAATCTCGTAAATGCAAATCCCAGAGATGCAGAATCTCATTTCTTCCTTGCTAGCATATACAAGTTACTTAACCGGCATCACGAAGCCGCACTGACATTTGAAAAAACTTATGAACTGGAGAACAGTGCTCATCCGGCTTTGTTCAATGCCGGTATTTGCTTCAATGAATTAGGTCAACCCGACCAGGCACTAAAGTTTTTTGATCGAGCGGCAGAAGCGGCAGGAACTAATTCAATTCTACCATCCCTTTTAGGGGCACTTTCACTGCATCGAGCAGGTGACCCAGAAGAAGCTATTCACCGTTATCAAAAGGTGATGGATTTTGCACCTACGAACGCGAGTTTACTCTATGGCCTAATGGCTGCAGAACGTGACCGTGGGGGTGATGCTGCCGCAGAACAGTATGTTAAACAAATTCAAAAAGGATTTAGTAGATATCCAGAGAGTAAAATTGACTTGGTTACGTTTCATCAAAATTATGATTATGCTGGATGGAAAGCATGGGCAGATAAAGATAACTTTATCACTTCAACTCGATCCTGGGCCTCAAAAGCTAAACGCAGCTTGCCTAATTTTTTGCCAAAGAGCTACATAATTCCGCAAGACACGCACCTATTAAAAGATGATAGCAAGCTCAAAAAAAACCCCATATGGATCGTCAAATCTACCACACTAAGCGCTTCAATTGGCACCCACCTCATAAGTGATCTCAGCTTGCTTAAGGCTGACCCAAATTGGATTGTGCAAGAGTATATTGCCAATCCATACCTAATAAAGGGTCGTAAATTTGCGATGCGCACCTACCTTTTGGTTAGCTCTTATGACCCCGTTCGCGCCTATTTGTTCCGAGGTGGCACGGCAAAGATTGCGCTCCGTAAATATACTACCGACCCTGAAAGTTTTCATTTAACATCAGTTCATACCGAGCATACGAGGCCGGATCGCCATCGAGAGGACCTTAAGGATGCTCTCGCATCCGATATTGGCAAAAAGGGCTGGTGGACAGTTGATCAGCTATTTATATACCTTGAAAAAGAGGGACTCCAGCCAACAGAAATATGGAACCAGGCTTGTGTGATAGCTCGGACATTAATTGAAGCAATGGTCCTTACAAACTTTTTTGATCAGCATGCGCCGAAGAACATCCGCTATGGGTATGGGCCAAAGTTTATCGCGCTCGATTTAATTTTAGATGACAATGAAAAGCTTTGGCTTTCTGAGATTGAACGAGGCCCCACGTATAACCGAATTTTTAATAGTGATGGCACCGAAAAAACGACCTTTGACGGTTTAGCCAATATGGCGGTTTGCCCGTTTGGCAGGGAGACTGACAGCAAAACTCGAATCTCAATTGCAAAAAAACATGAGGAGCTACACCGCGATAGGTTTACTCTGATATACGGGTAAATCAGCCTTCCGATAATAAACCAAACGCTGATATCGACTGGTCTGGCGTATCTGGAAGTTCATCTTGGACTACGCTATCGCCAGGGTTGAAACCTGCCATTGCCTCTACAAATTTTTGTACCGCCTTGTCTGGGGCCGCGCTTGGAACTGTTTCGTTCTCATTTGATAAGCTTTGTATGACTGTGTCATTTGCATCAACAAAAAGAGCATCAACTTCAACATTGACAGATGGATATGCAACACCATCAGCAATAGCTTCCCCAGCACTCACATTGCTACCGCGTTCTTCCCAACGATGCGAAACATCACCAAAGCGACCATCCTTGGACGTATATTCTGCATCGTCAATAATCAGTTCGCCCTGATCGACAGCGCGAAACCCTCTGAATGAGCCGAGCGCTACCTCTGAACTTATTATTTCTATCTGACCACTATCTTTTGCCAATATCCGCTCACTTATTCGTGAGTTGGTTAACACTGCCGTACCATTTTCTTGAGCTTCTAAATATCGGAGGTCAGCATTTTTAATTTGTAATTTTGAGTTATCATGAGCTATCGGATCGATCAGTGTTCCACCATCAACAGTAAGATCAAAATTACCATATGTAGTTGGCCACCACGCCGCGACGGATGAATTTATTAGCGTCAATGATGCGCTGCCATTATCAAAGGTTTGATTAGAGTAGAGGGCGCCGCCGCCACGCAAGTCTGTGATCGTCGCTGATGGAGCCTCTCCCTCTAAAGACTGTCTAAAGCCCATCGCCCAACCAAAATGAATATTGGAGCTATCTTGCAATGTAATATGAGCGCCTGGGGTAACGTCAAAATCAACCCTCCCCAAATTGCTGTCAACAACGTCAATATCAATACCGGTATCAATTGACCAGCTTTCCACCCTAGTGTTCGCATCAGGCAGTGTTATGGTCCGGCGTCCAACAGGCAATGCCAATTCTACATTCAGATCAGAATTAGTGATAGCCACTGTGCCATTCGTGGTTACTGCGCCGTCGTCATTTGCTAATGCGATTGCCGTGATTCCTATATCAGAATTGTCTGCGGTATAAGTTACGTCATCGGACATTGATTGCCAAATCGGCATCCATTCACCCTGGTCCGGCGTGCGCATTCCATTTATATTGATCTTAGCATTATCCCTGTGCGTCCATCTCGTCATTTCTCTTGATGTCGGCACGACGAGATTGTCTACCTGGAGTGTCCCGTGGTCCTTCACAGTTAAATCGTATTGGTTGCGGTAGTCCATTTCGATATTAAAAACAGAGTCCGTCATTTTTAGGGACGCATTATCTTCGATAGAAATATTTCCGCTAAACTTAATTTGTAGATTGCGAAATTCGACTTCCCTAGAACCATCGAGCAACAGATCGGTTATAATTACTTCAGCCCCATTATCCGCACCATCACCGCTATATATTATTGAACCACCGTCCGATTCTAATACGGAAACGTTACCACTAACGCTAGTACCTTCTATGGAATTAACAACATCGATTGTTTGGTCTGAAAAATAAAGTTTTTCAACTCCAGTTAATACATCCACTCCTTCGTTACCTGAAAGATCAGTTACCGTTAAGGTTCTGAAACCTCTGGAATCGTTTCCTGTCTGAATGCTATAATTTTCGTAGCTCCCAGCGTACACAGCACTATCATTGCCACTGCCACCCTCAAGCCTGTCATCACCCGCACCGCC
>DBSW01000115.1 GCA_002306745.1 Dehalococcoidia bacterium UBA1332
CGACAAAGCATTTTGGGACGTCTTACAAGTATCTGAAAGACCGATTTTTGCGTCACATTCGTGCTGTAGGTCTTTACAAAATCATACGCGAAATATGACCAACGATATGATATCTGCTTTATCTGAAGCTCAGGGTGTAGTGAACGTGAATTTCGTCTCTGGTTTTGTGGGTGGGGAACCATCCAGTGAAGATGAAATTTCAAAGAAACCGGATTCTGACAACATGATCGATCCGTTTGACTTCCTTACTAAGAAACTGGGCGGTTACAGTCCACCGATGGATATGCTGCTAGATCAATTTGATCTGGCAATTAAATTAGCAGGACCTGAAAACGTAGGTATTGGAAGTGATTTCGATGGAGCGTCGTATTTTGCTTCGGGGTTAGATGACATATCTTGCATGCCGCTGGTCACAAATGGGTTACTTGAACGGGGGCATAGTGCGGGGGTAATTGAGGGTATTCTTGGAGCGAATAATTTACGTCTATTCGAGAAGTCAATGTAATTATTTCTGACTCCTCAGCCAACATCGACTTGATCGATAAAGTCGTCCACTGGAAGGACAAAGGCTATCTCATGGGACTCAGCGGCAAGACTTTTCGGCTCTGCTTATACCTCCGGCAGGCTAAGCCCTGCTTTTTCTGGACTGAATAATCATGCGCGACACAACCTATCTTGACTTCATCATCAAGCTAGACTCCAACAACAATATTAACCTGACTAAACCAGATCGTTAGTTAGAAATTAACATTAAGGGTAACCACTTGGTTTAACAACAAATTTGATTCCCTTAGCCTCTCCAGAATCAATGATCGCCTGTCGAGCATCTTTTAAATCGTAGCGTCCAGAAATTATTCCAGTGAAATCCAAGTCAGCTATTGCCTCTGGCGTTCTATCAAAGACGTTCCCTCTCCCAAAGGCTCCTTTTAGTGTGATTTCACGGTAATGTAAGTCGTATAAATCAGATGGTATAGCAGATCCTTTAGGGCTTACACCAACCATAAGAACTTGACCTCTAGGCCTTACAACTGAAATACACTTTTTGACTAATTGAGGCTTTCCAACAACTTCTGCGGCGATGTCTGCTCCATGTCCATTGGTGTGATCATTGATGAATTCTTCGAGCTCTGACGAGAGAGGATCATGTAATAGATCTGCTCCAAATTGCGCCGCAATTTCACGTCTAGCTTTTACTGGTTCCGACATGACCATGGTCTTTACACCCCGTTTTTTCAAAAAAGCCAGAGTAAAAAGTCCCATAATTCCCCCACCTACAACGACTCCTAAATCGCATTCTTCCACATTCATCATCTCTGCACCGGAAAGGCAACATGCTGCTGGTTCTGTCAGAGCAGCATGTTCTAAATCAAGCCTATCCGGAATAGTAACTGCCGATTGGCTTGGAGCTATTGCATATTCGGCGAACATACCTGAGGTTGCTTCTGCACTTGCGCAACGTGAGAAAGACCATGTTCTGCAGGCATTACATATACCACAGTGACTAGTGGTATTTAGCGCTACGCGTTCGCCTATGCGACTTGGATCTACCGACTTTCCTACTTCGACAATAACCCCTGAACCTTCGTGCCCTAGAACTTTGGGAGGGGTGGAAGGAAATAATCCCTGTGTTATATGAACATCCGTTCCACAGACACCTACGGTATCAATTTTTACTAAAACCGATTTTTTTGCCTTGGGAATGGACCATTTTTGCGGCAAGCTTGGTGTTACGTTCGAAAATTTTTGTTCACCGTCATCGGTCAACCGTGGTTTCGGAACATTATCCAGAGTGAAATTTGCATTTCCATGCCAAGTCAGTACGCGCAAAAAAAAACCTTTGTGTTAAGCCGTGATTATAAGATAAATAACTAGGCGGGTGTCAGGGTGCTTAGTCAGAGTTATTTGGATGGATTGGCGTCACTTCGATCTATTATTTTGTTCACACAAAAAAGTGGTCAAACATCGTCGTTTAATATCTGATAAACAGTATCTAGAGAACGTTTTGATTCAAAAGTATTCGTTTTATCGATTCCAGAGAGGATGATGAGTGATTTCCAAAGCGTCCAACCTTTTCCACGCGCCCACGTGTCATCATCTAAATCCATCATAATCCTAAAAGCATCTCGACTATCTTTATCAAACATGGTCCACGCAATCGATAGATCACAGGCTGGATCACCTATTGCAGCACTACCGAAGTCAATAACGGCCGAGATTTCACCATTTTTAACGAGAATATTTCCAGAACTTACGTCACCGTGAATCCAGACTGGAGGATGAACCCATTTTGAACCAATCGCAGTGTCCCATACTTCTGCCAGTCGTTCACTATCAAGATTTGATTTGGAATTTAGAATTTCTATTGCCTGTCGCGTTTGGTCGTTATAGACATTTAGATCTCCTCCACGGTGACCAGGTCCAGGGCCTGGACCTCCTGTGATATCGACACGCCGTAGAGCAATTAAGAAGCGCCCTAACGCTGTTGCAAACTTAGGCATATCGTCTATCCGCCCAGGAGTCGCTGTGTGGCCATCGATCCATTCGTAAATCGACCAGTGATACGGATATTTATGGTTTGGCTCGCCTTTTGCTAATGGTCTTGGGATTGGCAATGGTAGTTTCTCAGATAGTACCGGTAACCACTTTTGCTCTTTATCTACTTGCAGAGAGTATCTCGCTGCGCTAGGCAGTCGTACCGACATTGTGTCCCCTAGCCTGAACGTACGGTTATCCCAACCGTTTGGATGAACTTCAGTGATTGTAAGGTTTGACCAAACTGGGAACTGTGAAGAAACTAGTTGTTGAACTAGATTGACATTTATGTTTAGGGCATCATCAGTCATGTTAAACGAACACCCCTTGGACAGTTAACGCCGCATATATAACCTCATTGTTAAACGGTAGTATGCTACATCTTGTACAACTTCTGAATTCACTTAATACAAACCTAATTTGCATCAACTAAGTGGGATTTAAAGAACACTTCAATAAGCTAACGTGATCGTTTACTCGGATTCTGATGACGACTCAGGTTACCGAGTTTCGATAAATAACTTGGCTGATTCTTCAGAAACTAATATGGAATCCTATGTTCAAGGAAACGCGTCTGGTAAAGGGGTTAAATGAACTGGTGACTGGACAAAATGTCACAACGTGATATTTAAGAACTAGTTGTCAGTAATCTACAGACAAATTTTCAGCAATATGTAGGAGTTACTAAAGATGGAAATAATTGAAAGCCCTGAGCCCTTTTATTCGATGTCACGTCGCGCAGGAGACATGCTCTTTCTTTCTGGATTCGGTCCTGTAAAGGACGGCAAAGTAATTGGTGCGAATATTGAAGAACAGACAATTTTCACTATGGATGCTATGAAAGAAGTTCTGGAGAGTGAAGGAGCCACATGGGATCACGCCATGCGCGTTAACGTGTTTCTATTGGATATGCAGGATCGCGATGGTTTCAATGCCACATACATGAGCTATTTCAACAAACGACAGCGCATGCCTACGCGTCGTCTTATCGGTGCCGGTGATATGTATATGGGGATCTTGGTGGAAATAGATGCTGTCGCATATCTCGGCGATACTTAATTTGGCTCGCAAGAAGCGTAAAATTTGGTACTTCACCTCTTCAATAAAAGCTAACTCAGGTACTCGTGCGCTAAACAGTGGAAGCATTTACCACCACAGGAAACGGTACTATGCCAACTGTTAGATGAATTGATAATCGTAAGAAATGTTTCACTTGTGATCCAGACCACAAAATCTATTTTTGACACGAGTGCCAGTGTGTCGAGGTTATTTAGAGTACCGTCATGTTGAAACTACGAGCAATAATGATCGTATCCTTGCTCCTGATAACGATTGCAGTTGGATGTTCGTCTTCAGGTGAAACGGATCAGGTATCTCAAGCTTTGGAATTGGTCATTCCTGATAACTACGCCAAATTTATTGATTCGAGTGAATCATTTGCCGTTTACTACCCGAGCCACTGGGATTCCCAATATTCGTCACTCGAAGATACGAGCGACTGGATAGAGCAGGTGTCATCTTCTAAGACGACCGGTGCTGTTATGTCTACGGACACCTCGTCAACCCACTATGTTTTATCTGCTGTCGATTATTCCAAGGATGATTTTTATACCAACTTGAACGTAGTGATGGAACGAATTCCAAATGACATGACTCCTAAGGAATACGCTGAAGCTACTAAGGAGTTAAGCCGTATTGCCTTAAAGTCATGGCGTTTACATAGCGAAGAACTTATAAGTCTCGGTGGGCTAAGCGGATATGTTACTGAAGTCAGTTTTGCTTTCTCAGAATTGGAGCCAGGTTTAGATGGACGCGTGACTACGGTCCAAATGGCTGTTAAAAATCCTGAATCAGGAATTATTTGGGTCGTCACGTGTTCTTCTGATTCCAGTAGTAAGTCAGCTTTGGAAACTTGTAAGACCGTCGTCAACACCTCTCGTTTATTGAATTGAACTTCAGCGAAGTATCTCGGGCATTGAAAAATTACCAATAAGATGTTGCGAACCCGTTGTTCAATAATGATGTTAGTAAAGCAGGGATAGATTTGAATTGGATTAACTGATTTCTGTACAAAGTCTATGTATTGAAATTTATCTCGAACTAATGTGCGTCACGAAATATATTTCATGTTGCTCATTAGGCGATTCTTATATTTGCCCTTATAAATGAGGAAATATGCTGACTTGTTGGGAATATTTTTATACTAACCAACACTTTAATCTTTATAGAAAACTGAATTATGAATGACAGGAAGCCAAATATAGTTTTTGCATTTGCAGATGATTGGGGAAGATATGCAAGTGCATATCAAGGTCGCCCTGCTGAGAACTCGAATTAAATACACCGCCGTACCAGAGAATCTAGCGGTATACATGTTAACAATGTGCGATCTCTAGTTAAACAGAAGAAGTCCTCGCCGAAATATTTAGGCTTTACGGTTAGTCTTTTCAACCATAGGATATCTTTCCTTAAATCTGAGATGCGAATCATGCTTACAGCGGATATCCTATTGCTGTTGGTAATGGTTGTTATCAGTAAATTGAAAAGTGCCCCATACTTTTGTACTAGACACCATCAGCCGATAACTATTGCCTAACTTATGTTTTATTTATGTTGTTGGTCACGATGCTGAGGCAACGCTATTGTTGCAGCATGTTGAAATTAAGTATTAGTTCGAGCTTCAAGGAGAAACAATGAATATTTGTGTTGTATCAACTTTTGATGGAACTACAGACGATTACATGAATTTATGGAATTCGTTGGATTATCAAAGAGACAAAATAATGTCAGATTATGACATTGGTGTGGTGAGAGATGGAAAAATTATTCTAATGATGAATGTCCTCGACTTTAATTTGTTAGAAGAAGTAATGACATCTGAAGAGATGAAGGCATGGGATAAAAAATTTAATTGTGTTGATGAGGTTTATTCTCTAGAAGAACAGAGTTAGGTTTTTATAACCTACCGCGTTTGAAACCGATTGCGGCTTGTCTAAATATGCTCCTTTCGCGTGCATTAACACTCATATCGCTGCTGCTAATAGCAGTCGTAGTAGGCTGTTCTTCTTCTAATCAGATAGCTATAGATGAGGCCTTCACCACGCCGATAATAGTTCAACAAGAGACTGTTGATGACGAAGCACAAAAAACGTTAGTGGCTGACAAGCCGTATGCAGTTACTGCTACCTTGCCTGTCTTTACGCCTACATCTGAACCTATCGATACTGCTACGCCTGATATATCAGCTGCCTCTACGACTACAGTAACTTCATTGCTACCGACATCTTCTGCATCAACCGTCATTACAGAATCAACATCGATTACTTCTGTAAATAAAACTCACACTCAAGAAGAAGACCAGAAAAAAGTGACTAAATCTGTTACCCGTATGCCAGATGACGTTCTACCTAAAAACTACTTCGGTGACTACACAATTTCTGACACTACCTTTGGGACAGAAACAATAGTTACGGTCTCGAATGGCATTCGAACTATTAAAACAAACGCTTTACCTGATCATGAAACTGGCGAATTCCCTAACTCAGGCAATCCAAATGCTATTTCTGAACAATCTTTGACTTATGAATACACAACAAATCCAGTGAATACCGGAATGATTAAAACAGTATCTATCCCTGGAGTTGCGGTGAACGGAGTCAAGTTTGAACCGGGTACGGCTGAAACAGTGACTTGCGAGACAGGAGAAGTCTACAGAGTTGAAGGACTGCAAGATGCTTTTGACCTTGGTATGGATTTTAATAATGCCCACGTTCAACCAACCGGTGCTTACCATTACCATGGCTTGTCAGAATTACTTGCAGAAACACACAATGCATCTAACGGGCAGCTGGCCCACGTAGGATTCGCCGCAGACGGATACCTAATCTATATATCAACAATGGGTGAGTATTCACCCAGTTATCAACTATTGACAGACCGCAGATCAGGCAGCAACTGCTTGATGAGTCTTGGCAACAGAGCACAAAGCACTGACATTATCATTGAAGGAACAGCTCCAGATGGAACCTACACATCCGATTGGGGTTACGTCGATGGCTTGGGCGATTTAGACGAGTGCAATGGCACGATAATTAATGGGCAATATGCATACATAATCACTGCAACTTTTCCATACATCAGTAGATGTCTAAAGGGGGAATTTAGTGAAATACTACGTCCAATCGGGAACGCCCCTCCATCACGTGGAAACGCTCCGCCACCTAGGCGCCGTTAGACTTTAAGAAATTGAGATTAAATTATGGAAATCATCTCAGAAATCAGTGACCTTTTCGCGTATTTATAGCTGAGACATAGAAAAAAATAGACGTCTCATAGTGGCGGTCTAGCTGTCGCAGTACATTCCGGCGATAACTGCCAGGTCGTCTTATCTTTTATTGATTGTGATGGTTAGTGTGTTGAATGTAATTGTTGTCATAATCTAAATTTCTTGTGCTCTAATTATTGCTACTTTCTGTTCCACCTGTAGATGGGTGTAGAGTTACGAATATGGATAAAGAAAAAATAATTTTCCGTTTAGGATTCATCATATGGGTAGTAGTGATGATTTTATTCGTGGCTGCAATAATTTGGCTGTCGCTGTTCTAGATAGGTACGAATTGTGGAAGTATGCAGATATTTACAACGATATCTAAACTTTCAATTGCGATTTTGGTTGTCTGTAATTCCTGTTATTCAGACACGCAGCTATACTTTCAAATCCAATTATAGAAATCCTCAGAGTTAAAAAAATTTTGGGACAAAACATATTCGATCGCTTCGGCGGTTGGACCGGCAAAACCTTCACCCCTACTGGATTCTTCCGACTAGAAAAAGACGAACGTTGGTGGTTAGTGACGCCTGAAGGCAACTCGTTTATTAGTTTTGGGGTCAATCATCTTAGCCCCGACTTTTTTAGGCAATCCTTCAACTCAGAATCCTGGAAATCCAAACTAGAAATTAATGATCTTTATGGCCTTGAATTCAAGCCAGCATTACAAAAATGGTTTTTGCGAACCTGCGAAAACCTAGGTTTTAACACTGTGGGTGTGCATAACGACCTATCAGTGATAAATCACGAGGGAGCTAGGCTTCCGTACATTCAAAACATCGAGTTTGTAGTAATCCCGCATTATAGTAATGAGGTTAAAGAATCTGACTTTATTGATGTCTTTTCGTCAGGGTTTGCTAGCCACTGTGACAGTCTTGCGTCTGAAATCTCAGCACAGGTTAAAAATGACCCGTTTTTAATTGGTTACGCAATGACCGATTGCCCTCTGTTGACTGAAGAAGATTGTAGAGAGCGTCCGGACACCATTGGTGGAGCACCTCGTGAATCTCGGATTGGCTGGCCACGACGCCTTCGCAACCTACCTGAAAACTGTGCAGGGAAAATTGCATACGTTAATACTGTGCGTGAAATATACAGAGATCGAATAGGCGACTTTAACACTACCTATACCACGTCGTTTGACTCTTTTGATTCTTTGAAAGCTGCTGAGAATTGGCGACCTAACACGGATCTATCGAACAGCAACGAGATGCGTGATAACACTGAGTTCCTCAAACAGGTTGTTGGTAAATATTATGAGACCGCCCTTGGTGCTATCCGTAAATATGATTCCAACCATATGTTCATCGGTGACAAACTCAACGCCAACACGGATTCTCTTGACACTGTTCTACCGGTGACTAGCCAGTACACAGATATCATCTTCATCCAGATGTATGGTCGTTATGATATCCAAGGTAGAGGTCTAGACCGGTGGCGTGATATGTCTGATAAACCTTTCATTAATGGCGACTCCGCCTTCACTATGATCACCGAAAATATGCCTCGACCTTATGGTCCCGTTGCCACCGACGTAATAGAACGCTCTGAGTGGATTGAAGAGTTATTTATGAATTTAATTGCTAGACCGGAAGTGATTGGTTGGCACTACTGTGGACTTATTGACACACCTAATCTGATAGCAGGTAAAGAACTGCGTCAGCATTCAGGTGTATATGACACCTACGGTAATCCTTACACTGAGCTAACATCTTCAATCAAAAATTTAACTCGTAATCTTTACAGAACTTCGCTAGATACTCGCGTGTGAGTTTTTGTTTTTAACGTTGGATAATCTATGGTCGTGTTCAGTTAGCGAGTTTCAAGTTGATTTTTTTATCGAATAACCAGACTTGATGAGGAAAGAATGAAAGTCACTAAAGTTACGAACATTCCAGCGCAGAGCAGCGAAGGTGGTATTTATTACATTGTAAGAGTCGATACCGACGCCGGAATCTATGGTCTTGGTGAAGTTGGTATTCGCAATTGGGGTCGAACTATAGCAAATGCTGTCGACCATCTTAGTGAACTTGTAATTGGTGCTGACCCTTGGCAAACGGAGCGACTGTGGCAGGAGATGTTTAGATCTGGCTACTTCCCTGCTGACACCGTTTACTGCTGTGCAATCAGCGCTATTGATATTGCATTGTGGGACATAAAGGGTAAATCAGTGGATATGCCCACTTACAAACTACTTGGAGGTCCAGTTCGTGAGAAAGTCGTATGTTACCCACATATTGGAGGAACAAATAAAGAACAGATTGTTGAAGGTTGCAAAATAGCTGTCGATGAGGGTTGGAAATTTGTGCGATGGGGACAGCCCGATCCATGGGGAAGCTTCAAGACAGGCGCTATTTCAATACTAGAGCCAGATAAGTCTATGCGATTGGCTGTCGACCTTATGGGTGAGGTTAGGGAAGTCATTGGACCCGAGATACAAATTTGTTTCGATGTACACACACAACTCGATACTCCTCAGGTTGTTCAGATGTGCAGAGACATGGAGGAGTTTAATCCGTTTTTCATTGAAGATCCTATTCGATCTGAAAATCAGGGTAGCTACCGTAACCTTAGGCGTCAGTTGAATCTGCCGATTGCTGCAGGTGAGCAGTGGGCGTCTAAATGGCTTTTCAGAGAGGTCATTGAAGAAGATTTAATCGATTATGCTCGTATCGACCTTTGTATAGTTGGTGGCATAACTGAAGCGGCAAAAATCACTCATTGGGCAGAAGCCCATTACATTGATATCGTGCCACACAATCCACTTGGACCGGTAAGTGCGGCTGCCTGTGTAGCGCTATGCATGGCCTCAACTAACGTGGGGGTGCAAGAGATGCCCAAAAAACCTGGATCTTATGCGACTGACCTTTTTCCAAAACAGATTGAATGGTCTAAGGGATTTGCCTGGTGCCCTGATACTCCGGGACTGGGTGTGGATATAGATATGGATGTGGCTGAGAGAAATGTCGTTGATCCGCAAGGATGGCCTCCCAGACTTAGGCGTGAGGACGGTTCATTAACTAACTGGTAATGGATGCAAAATGAAAGTTTCTGCAGTAACTATCGATTGGTGAAATTTCAGTCACAGGGATAGATTCGTGTCAGGGTTATCAATGATGTACTGTGCTTGTTTAACAGCGAATTTTTCCTGTAGCTGGACAGTAATACCACCATCAATTGTTAGTGTATGCCCTGTTATGAAAGATGAATCATCTGAGCACAAAAAAACGACTCCGTTCGCGATATCTTTAGGAGTGCCGGTTCGTCCTATTAGATTCTGATTCGCAAAAAATTTGTGCCCTGTAGGATTTTTCTTCCAATTTTCCGCAGCTCTTTCTCCGACTATATGTCCAGGTGTAATGGCATTAACCCTTATACCGTCAGGTCCGAATTCTGATGCCAATTGTCTGGTCATTCCGATTACACCAGTTTTAGCTGCTTCGTAGACGAACCTTCCTGGTTCCTGAAGGATGCCATGTATCGAAGCGATGTTTACGATTACTCCTGCACCGTTTGATTTCAAATGAGGTATTGAGTATTTCGCTCCTATATAAAGTGCTTTTAGGTAGATATTTATGCCAAGATCCCATTGTTTTTCGTCCACGTCCAAAGCACTGCCATGAATAGCTTTCGAGACAACGCCACCCCCTGCATTTTGTACTAGGATATCGAGTCTTCCGTAGTGTTCCACAGCTTCATTTATCATACGTGAAATATCTTTTCCTTCAGCGACATCGACATGACTGGAAGTGGCTAACCCTCCACTTTTTTCTATACGTTTCACATTTTTTTTAGCTTCTGAGTCATCAATATCTGCAATAAATACCTTTGCACCGACTGACGCAAGTTTGCGAGCAGCTGCGCCACCTATACCTAGTGCACCACCGGTGATTATCGCTACCTTGTCATTTAAGTTATACAAAATGAGATCCTAAATTTGAGAAGCATATTAGTTGTGACTTATTTCTCGTCACCGCAGGTGGTAAGTGTGCCTACGCCCTCATTATTTGTTTTCAAACGTATTTCAGGTCTATAGATTCTGTCGATCTGAACGGTGAATCGTACTTATAAGCTTTCCATAATAAGTTAAGTTGATGCGAAGCATGTAAATCACTGTCAACTCACCAATTCGCTATTTTTAGATTGGTCACTAGAAGCATCTTCATATTGTTTTTGTATTCTAGGAAAACCCATTCCTCAATCATTTGATTGTGATATGCGACTACTTGAATTTTTCTCTCTCGATTAAACTTTATTTATTGACTTTACGATGTATTTAAGGTTTCGGAATATGCAGATTGTTTATGATGATCAATGCGCGGTTTGTCGTAATTTCAAGGTTTGGATAACGCACAAATCCTATCGAGGTGATATTGAATTTATTGCTCTCAGCGATCCTGCGATTGGTTTCCTGAAGCCAGAGACATCAAGAAAATTAGCTGCAGGTACGATAGTAGTTTTCAGTCAAGGTAGCAGATTAACCGGTGCGAGAGCAGTCTTGACTGTTATAGGCACTACTAACTCTAAGTTGAGTCCGTTCGCACGGATATTGTCTAACAAATACCTAGCAATGTGCTTAGAGCCAGTCTACAAACTTGTGGCGAGATATCGATATATGTTTTCACGATTGATCAAAATGTAATGAAAAAGCTTGGTTGATAAATAGCTTTTTCGACCGACCGTATTATCTGGTGGCAAAATCTACTGCCGGCACGTGGGGGGGGGGGCTCTGCCATTTTAAATATAGATTTAGATGCCTAAAGTGCTGGGATAATTTTTTACTTTTTCTATACGGCGTATTTTTTTAGTGCAGCCTCATTCAAATCTGTACCCCAACCAGGGCGCTTGGAAATAGTTACTATGCCATTATTGATTTCTGGTAGCTCTGTGACTAGCTCGTCTCTGTAAGGAATCTGTACTGGATCGCTTTCACTGATCTTTACGTTGCTTACAGATGCGCACAAGTTCATCGTCTGGAATGTCGAGAGGTGTCCGTTAAAATTGTGCGGAGCAATATTGATATCGTACAACTCAGCCATATTTGCAACTCGTCGTGAGGGTATGAATCCTTGCCATTGAACGTCAACTTTACAGACATCCATTGCACGCAATTCAAATAGATCACGGTAATTAAGTGGAGCTAGCCGCTGTTCACCAGTACATATCGGCGTCGAAGTTGAATCCTTGACCATTCGCACACTCTTAGCATCGAGGTTGTCAAATTCCATCCAGGTTAAATTGAAGGGCTCAAGTGCTTTTGCCAATCGAATATGACCGTCTGCTTTGAAATGCTGATTTACATCAAGGCATATTCCCATGTCGGGTCCTACTTCGTCTCGCATCACTTCCAGTTGTTTGACTGCTGCGTTAAGCGTCTCTCTCGTTAGCGTCTGATCATGGGGGCCAGAACGGCCTTGATCAAGCCGGGTGAAAGGATTTCCAGGGAAAGCAATGTTGGTCTTAAAAGTATCGTAACCTTGTTCTGCAGCTTGAGATACGACTTTCCTTACGTCGTCATATGAACGTATAGGCTCAGTCCCGAGTTTTTCATATGATCCTATTTGATAGCTCAGCATATGTGACCAGTAGACCTTCTGGTGAGTACGTGTGGGGCCACCTACTAATTCATGCACAGGCATGCCAATTGCCTTACCTTTGATGTCCCATAATGCAAGTTCAATACCGGCGATTGCCTGCCATGTTGCACCTCCATAAGCTTCTTGGCTCACACGAAGCATCTGGATGTAATGGGCTTCGACCGCACGTGGGTCCTTTCCGATGATATAAGCCGAAAGATCTTTGACCAGTCCGCATAGACCGTGAGCTAGTCGACCTCCACCAAATTCTGAGTAACCGGTGATGCCTTCATCAGTTCTGATCGCACAAAACATTAATGGTGAACTAAGGCCTTTTACAGCAAACGTTTCGACAGCCGTTACTTTCATAAATTCGAACTCTTTCTGTTTTGATAAGTGAGTTGGTTATTTGATGTTATTGTCCACAATTCAAACTAGATTCTGGACGCGTATTTCAGGCCAGAAACATCATATTCTTTGACCACTTTGAATCCAGTATTGTTGAGTTTTCCAATTTATTACCTTCGATCATAGTTGGTCGTTTTTTGAGTTTCTTTGTGATAACTGTTCATTTCCGTTGGATCTGAGCAACCAACGAATATTAGAACCAGCACGAAACTGATAACTAGAATTGTCCAGAAAATCATGTACGTTTTGGTGCTCATAATGCTGCAGTATGTCATAGCTGGCCAGTTGATTATCAACTCTTTTACCGTATGGTTATGATCAGCTACCAATCAATTTGGACTCGAAAAATTAAGGGTTGAGCTTATGTATGGAACTATATTTAACTTGAATGTCAAATCTGGTCATGAAGACGCATTACTAGAAATAATGGATGGTAATGCTCCGAAAGGCGGAGTTGCATGGCTGCTAATGAAACCTGACGACTCCAAGTCGGACTTCATTGGTGTCGCTGTGTTTGAAAGTAAAGAAGCACATGTGGCTAACGCACAGAGCCCCGAGCAAAATGAAACTTTTAACCAATTAATGGAGCATCTTGAGTCCGAACCAAGCTGGACTGATGGAGAATACATCCGTGGTGCATTTCATTGGGCTTATGGGCATACTTACGAGTCGTAATTTTTTACTTGAATATTTCATGCAGTTAGATGGAAACTCCCTCATTCCCAATCAGGGTGCAGTTCAGCCTTCACTTTCTCCATGTCGAGATCAATTCCTAGGCCTGGTTTATCACTTAGGATGAGCTTGTTACCTTGCCAGTTAAGAGGTTCAGTTAAGAAATGATCGTATCCTTTTTTAAAATCAAGGGCGTGTTCAAGCCTGTAAAAATTCGGAGTGCTTATTGATACGTGAGCTCCTCCCAGAATCTGTCCTGGCCCTTGGGCATTATGTGGACTTATCGGGATGTAATACGTTTCAGCCATCGTAGCGATCTTCTTTAGTTCTGAAATCCCTCCAGTCCAAGTTACATCAGGCATCAAAAAGTCTGTAAGGCCTTCATGGAGAATCTGAGCGCAGTCCCATCGGGTGAAAAGTCGTTCTCCTACGCACATTGGAGCTCGCATTTGTTGCCGCACTGACCTTAACGCTTCAATTCCTTCAGGAGGCAAAGGCTCTTCAAACCAGTCGATCTTAGACTCGTCGTACAGTCTGTTAGCTAATCGGACAGCAGTGGCTACGTTGTAGTGCCCGTGTGCATCGATTAATACTTCAACGTCTGGACCTACCGCGTCCCGTACTGCTGCGGTTATATCGCATCCTAGATTTTCGCCATCCGATGAAATTTGACCATCCTGATACATCGTGTGGAATGGACCCATTTCAAGGAATGGATCCATTTTCATTGCATCATGACCTTCAGCAACGGTTCTTTTGGCCGCTTCATGGTACTGCTCTGGCGTTGAGCATCCTGCAAACCAAGCGTTGGCATACATGCGGATATCGTCTCTCATTTTGCCGCCTAGCAAGTCGTAAACCGGGCGTCCGGTCGCTTTGCCTTTGATGTCCCAGAGCGCGATATCGATTCCGCTGATGATGGTCGTTGGAAATCCGCGTGAACCCATATAGGTGTAACGGCGGAAAAGTTTTTGCCATAGTCGTTCAATATCGCTGGGGTCTTCGCCAATTAGGGTCTCTTTGACAGCTCTCACCCCAGCTCCAGTCAACATTGATCCATTTCGCGGAGTGCTCGATGATTCTCCCCACCCTGTAATGCCTTCATCAGTTTCTATCGTCACGAAGGTCCACTGCCACTCATCAATATGAGCTGCACCCTTGTGACCCTTGAGTCCTCCAAGATCGGGAACGACAACCCATGCTTCTACGTTTGTTATTTTCAACTTTGGTCTCCCAGATTTACGACTTAATACGGCAGTATGTCATATTTATTCAGTAGCAGATTGCCTTGAAATGTAGTCCCAATCTAGTTCAACACCTAATCCATGTCCTTCGGATACAGAAACGTATCCGTTTTCGTCCATAGGATCAACCGGCGCTTGTAGGTATGGAGCTGTGTCTGGATGAACCATGTCTAGCGTAAGCAGTCCTCGTTCATAATATTCGCAAGTGTCTTCTTCAGTCGCTGCTAGTATCTGAGAGTTACCTGAACCTCCTACATGTATCTCACATTTCATGCCAAACGACTCATACATATCTAATGTCTTTTTTACGCCTGTAATTCCACCAAAATTCACGTCTGTACGACCTATATCTGTCGCATGCTGAAGTACCCATTCGCCCCTAGTAAAATGTCCGCCAGGTGCTAATTCCGGTCCACATACTGGAATCCTAAGTTCTTCACATAATTTGCGGTAGGGTTCGATTAATCTTTCATGCATTGGGTGCTCAAAGAACTTATAGCCCAGCTGTTCGATCTCTCTGCCCACCCATATTGATTCTTCTAAGGTATAAACACCCCAGGGATCCAGCATTAAACTCATTTCATCGCCAACGGCGTCACGAACTGCAGCACATATTTCAACGTCTTCTTTTGGAAAAGCAGGACGGCCGGGTGCAGGTTGTCGGGTGCGTGGATTCCAGAAAATATTGGCGTGTACTTTGTAAGCGGTGTATCCAGCCTCTTTGCATCTAACAGCATGGGCGGCATATTCATCGGGATCACCAAGATTTGGCGCTGTGCTCGCATATGCTTTTATTTTGTTTCGTGCTTGCCCCAACATGCGTGACACTGATAGACCAGCAAACTTGCCAGCAAGATCCCATAAAGCGCAATCTATATTTCCTAACAATCCTTCAGCGAATCGATTATGGCGCGCCATTAGATGCCAAAGCCGTTCACGATCAAATGGATCTTCTCCAACTAGTAGAGGTTTGACTAACTGTTCAATTTCGTCTTGTGATGGTGTATAGAAATAATATGGGAATCCTTGCTCAGAATATCCTTCTAATCCATCGTCAGTTCTGATTCTAGTGAAGGATCGAATTACCTCAGTCTCGGGTACCCATTCAGAGTAGCCCCATTTTGTGGCACTCATGTTAGAAGTGACTCTGAACGATACAATATCAACGTCAATTATTTTCATCACAAAATCTCCTGCCCGATCGATTCGTATTTAACGTTCTGCAGCTGCTGATAGGAATTTAAAGGTGTCATTAAAATATTGATCAATTTGCTGATATGTAGAAACAACTTAGTTCCATACACCTAGTTCTCTCAGTTTAGCGTTTGCTTGTGCCGCCCAGCCTCTATTCGATGCAGGGTTGGCAGGGCTTGGGTGCAAAATTTTTCCAATATTTATGTCTAGATTATCTAAAGCAATAATGGCGCGTTTTTCAGCGAAAGTACCCACTGCTATAACCCAATTGGGTTCTAATGTTTCAACTACTTTATATAAGTGCTCGTCGCATACTTTCATTAGGGTTTCAGCTTCACTAGAAGACAGTTTGTCAGGGGTACGATTTTTTCCAGTTTCTTCCATGAAAACTAAAGGACAATGGTTTACAACATAGTGATTGGTAAAAAAGTTTTCTGCCGATTCAAATCGTTTGGAAAATAAGCCCCATAAACGGCGACCACTTACTTCACTACGTTGACAATTTAGACCTTCTATAGGTCTTTTTGGATGTTCATTTTCTGGTTTCGTAATCGGTGCATCGATGCCTATCCAGTCTCGGACTGCAGAGATTTCACCAAAAGGCACTCCTGTTTGCGCCATGCCGAAAGGACCAGGATTCATTCCCAGAAAAACCACTTTTTTCTTGGTGATAGCAGCACGCTCAATGTATTGCTTGTGTGCAGGCCAGGCGTAGTCAAGCGGATTGTAGACATGCGTTACTGGTTTGGCGAAGTCCATAGAATTACAGGCGCTGCTCAGATTACGGGCTGCTTTGCTGATGTTATTAGACAGACTCATAGACAAATGGTTCTTGTCAGGACATTAAAAATTTAGCGATATGTGATCCTATTGCGGCGAGGCTGTCAGATTCTATATGGTGCTTGTATGAATATTGTTGAACTTGCTCAAATAATTACAGGAACCGCAACACTTCTCGTTGCGATAGCCTTACTTTGGCAACTCAGACTTCAGAAAAAGACTTTAGATGTACATCATAGAGATGCTGAAAGAGATTTGTCACTCAGATCTTGGCAGATGATGATAGACGAATTTTATCTTCCTATAGAAAATGACGGTTTCAGAAAAATTTACGAAAAAAGACACAAAGGCTTCGATTCACTCTCGCCCGAAGAGTCACACACTCTGAAGAATTTTTATTTCATTTTGTTAGGCAGAATTAATACTGATTATCGTTTGGGTAGAGTCGGAAAAGAAGAGTATTACTATCGACTGCATTTTGAAAAATTGATGGATTCAAAAGCTGGGGTCGAATTTTATGAATCCATCGGAAGAGATATGTTTAATTACACGCCCTTGGAAGGAAGAACTGAACATCTAGCGTTTTTTCAAGGGCTTGGAGATAAGGTGTATCAGGAGGTAACTGGGAATTCATTTGCGAAAGGTGATTGAGCATAGAATTATCGCGGTGATGCATCTGGGCACCCACGGTCGCAAATAATTGGATAAATATGACGTCTGCAATTGCTGAAATACATTTCGCTGACAACATGGATGTTCTACGTAATATTCCAGATGAATCGGTGGAACTTGTTTATGTAGATCCACCATTTAATACCCAAAAAGTACAAGTCAGAAAAAAACTCAGTACAAAGCGCTCAGTTGATGGAGCAGGTGACAGAATTGGCTTTAAGGGTCAATCTTACAAAACTGAAATCATTGATGAAAAAAGCTATATAGATATTCATGATGACTACCTAGGATTTTTGCGCCAGCGGGTTGAAGAAACGTATCGAGTATTGGCTTCGAGTGGCAGCTTTTTTCTTCATCTTGATTATAGAGAAATTCATTACGCAAAAGTGATGTGTGATGAAATTTTCGGGCGAGAATCATTTATCAACGAAATCATCTGGTCGTATGACTATGGCGGGAGAAGTAAAAGCCGTTGGTCGGCTAAGCACGACAATATTCTTTGGTACGCAAAAGATCCTGATAATTTCACTTTCCGTTACGAGGATATTGACCGAATTCCTTACATGGCTCCAGGGTTAGTTGGTCCAGCAAAAGCAGTGCGAGGTAAAACTCCGACCGATTCTTGGTGGCATACGATTGTTAGTCCCAGCGGTAAAGAAAAAACGGGTTATCCGACTCAAAAGCCTCTAGGGATAATCAACCGCATTATCAGAGTCCATTCCAATCCAGGTGACACAGTATTAGATTATTTTGCCGGCAGTGGAACGACTGGTATTGCCGCAATAAAAAACGGTCGCAAGGCAATACTGGTGGATAATAATCCGCAGTCGTTAGAGGTGATGTGCCAGAGATTCGATCCTAATGAAACAAAGTTTCACAACTGGCACTGTTAAACACACATTGAGAACGGCATATGATTATAAAAATCTATGTTTTAGGCTAGGTTAAGATTTATTGGCCTAAGTTATCGATTAGATCCTGACAGTCCTCGATTTTTACTTCACACAACATAATTAAGTTGCCAACAATCGCGTATGACAAATAACTAGTTCTGGTGTTGGTCTGTGCGTTGGTGATTGCACCTGAATCAATCATTGTGCTTGGTTTACGTCGACCAGTATGCTCGTCTGCTAGATCTTGCCCTGAGCTGATCGCTTCACTATGAGATTCGTACACACGAACTTCGACATCGCGCTGTTGGTAGAAGCCATACCAAACGCTGTTTACGCCAGGCAGTGTTTCAGACGAAAGTTCCTTAGACTTTTTCCATCCTACAGCTGCCACATCGTCTGCTGTGAAAACACTTTCTGGGTATACGATCTGTACTGGGTTTAGATCAGTGTCACTATCTGAATCAGATGTCGAGCTATCCGAAGAAGATCCACAAGCGACAACTGTGATTGCCATCGCAGCTAAAACAACAAGTAGAAATAAGAATTTAATATTTTGCATCTGTTGATCTTAGAGCAACTGATCCTGAGACTCAACTAATTGGAGAGTCTCAAATAGAAAAAATACATTTTGGGCATTTATACGTTCATTTAACTCAAACTACTCATTGTTATTTATGAGCCTTGTTATCATTTATAGGTACGATAATAGTTAAAAATTAGAGGTTTCTTTTCATGTGCGATGGCGATAATCATAATCACGGAGATCGTCCTCGATACAGTCTCAAAGCTTTTTTTTCGAATTGGAACTCATATGACGCTGGATTTTTCGAGAAATTGCGGCTTGCTCTGAAGAATAACTGGATTAAGCTCAGAACCATGGAAGGGTGTTGTGGTAACGGCGGTCAACCTGGGTGTTGAGCAGAATGAAATCCCTCTCTTGAAGAGGTCAAATTGAACGTTGATACTTACGATTTGTCGGGCACATCTCCACGCGTATCCCGATTGAATAATGGCTACTATGAACTTTTTTCAAGCTTATGTCTGAATGAAGACATAGATAAAGTTTTTGAGTTCTTCGCAGATGCACATAATTTGAATCTGATTACACCTAGTTGGCTCCATTTTCAAATAACATCTTCAACACAAATTGAGATGTCGGTTGGAGCGACGATCGAGTATAGTTTGCGGTTGCATGGAGTTCCGGTTCGTTGGACCTCTGAAATTCCGGTCTGGGATCCGCCAAGCAAATTTGTAGACAAACAGATTCGTGGGCCTTATTCCGAATGGTGGCACGAGCATATTTTTTCAAGGTTAGATGATTCGCACACGATCGTGAATGATCGGGTTTTATACAAGGTTCCATTTGGACGAATAGTGCACCCTCTTTTCGTAAAGAAAGATCTTTTGAAAATTTTTAATTTTCGCTGTCAGGTCCTCAAGGAAATTTTTAATAGCCAAAATTAGGTTTAATTCAGTTTTATAGGTGTTCAGATGCGTATTGCCGCACTCGGGTTTCATCACGAGACAAATACATTTCAGTCCGTAAAGACAGATTATGATGCTTTTCAAGCTTTTGAGTTCCTGCGTGGGAGTGAAATCTCTGAAAAACACTCTAATGCCCATACCTCCTTCACGGGTTATTTCAGGGGCTCTGAAAAGTACGAATTCGATCTGAATCCGCTTTTATTCACGTTTACAGGTCCCACAGGGACTATAACTAAAGATGCTTTTGATCGTATTACTTCAGAAATGGTTGATTTGCTCGAAAAGAATGGACCATGGGATGGGGTTTTATTGGCGCAGCATGGTGGGGCTGTATCTGAGGAATATCCTGATATGGACGGTCAGGTTGCATACATTGTCAGGCAGGTGGTGGGCGATAAAGTTCCAGTTGTAATGACACTTGATTTGCATTCAAATATCACTCAAAAGCAAATCGATAATACTGATGCAATCGTTGTTTATCGCACGAACCCTCACTTGGATCCTTTGGAGAGAGGTGTTGAGGCATCAGAAATTCTGGTGAAAACCATTAGAGGTGAAATTTCACCTGTTCAACATTTGGTACAAGTGCCGATGATAATAAACATAGTCAAGCAACCTACTGGTTTCGGGCCTATGAAGTTGATCATGGATGATGTCAAAGAGGTTATGGCAAATTCAGGTGTAGTTTCGGCCAGTTGCGGTCAAGGATTCCCCTACGCGGACGTTGAGCATATGGGTGTTTCATTTTTGGTTGTAACTGACGGTGACGCAGCACTTGCTGAGGATAAGGCTAAATGGTTAGCAGATCGTGCTTGGAATATCAGGGCAGATCTACAAAATGATTCCACACCTATGGGTCAAGCGATAGAGCAAGCTGCGACTGCAAATTATGCCGGAAAGCCTACGGTAATAATGGATGTTGGTGACAACGTGGGTGGAGGTGGAACTGCTGACTCAACCCACTTATTGGCCGAGGCTATCAAATATGGATTGAATGGCGAAAAATGCCTTTTGATGTCGTTGTTTGACCCCGTAGCTGTAAAAAAATGTATAGATACAGGAGTGGGTTCTAGTATCATTTTGAATGTGGGCGCTGGGACGGATGATTTGCATGGCGATCCCATTGAGGTTACTGGCAATATCAGGATAATCACAGATGGCAGATATGAAGAGCCTACACCAACTCATGGCGGGATAAGATTCTTCGATTACGGACTATCGGTTGCTTTGGATACCGAGGATGGTTTCACTCTGGTGTTACACACGGTAAGAGGAGTGGGGAATATGAGTCGTCAGCAGTATTACTCGATGGGTATTAATCCTGAAAATTACCGAGTTGTTATATGTAAAGGTACCGTTTCGCCACGAGCCGCATATGAGCCGATTGCGCGTGAAATAATCATGGCTGATTCACCTGGCGTGACAAGTGCTGACATGTCTAGTTTTGCGTTTACAAATCGACGGGTGTCGCTATATCCATTTGAGTTGGATACTGAATTTGTTTAATTATTTATTGAGTTGTGATGCAAAGTCGCGAATCACTTATTCATGTAATTTAAGAAATGGCGTATTACATTGAGATTGTTTGATTATGACCGTCTTTCCGAAGAAATGCATAAAAGAGATATCGATGTCCTTTTGGCTGGAACTAAGCCAAATGTTGAATATCTAACTGATGTCGAATGGATGCGCTGGTTTGATAAAGAAAATTTCATCACTGAAGATGGCGAAAATTACGCAGCCGCTTTTGTAGGGCTTCCGAAAGAGGAATCAGATGGTGCGTTCTACGTTGCTCCATCTACTCAAACTGGATATCCAGAAAACTACGGAATATGGATAGATGATGTGCGGTACTGGGGTCCAGTTTTTTTCGTTGCTGGATCCGAGCAACAGATGGATTCAGCAGATAATCCAATAGCCAGGGTTGCGCAGGTACTGCGTGAGAAAGGTCTTGATAAAGGCAATATTGGCGTTGAATGGCGCCATATAGAAATGCAGTTTGCTGAAGCATTACGTGAACATTTGCCAATGGCTACCTTGGTTGACGCAGAACCAGTTCTCTGGGAACTAAGAATGATCAAGTCTGAGGAAGAAATACGTCGTATACGTCGCGCGTCAGAGATTACAAGCGAAGTTATTAATTCCATTTACTCTGATGCTGCATATGAAGGTATGACCGAATGGGATCTAGAAAAGTACATGGGTATTGCTTTTGCTGAGCGCGGCTCTAGACATCTGTGGACCGACGTAGGTTTTGGCCCTAAAGGGGCAAAGTTCGCAGGGCCAACCGATGAAAAACTTCGAGTTGGAGATGTGCTTAGGATTGACGCCAGTGGATGGTGGGACGGATACGTCTCTGATCAGAGTAGATCACTCGCATGGAGCGGTGAGATTAATGACAAGGCAAAAAGAGGACATGCTGCGATTTATCGGATGAACAAGGAACTACGAGAAGCGGTGCGTCCTGGATTACTCCCATCGGACCTTTATCGAATGACAATGCGTCTTTTTGAGGAGGAAGGTTTCGAGTCTCTAACTCCTCAAGCAGGCCATTCACTTGGTAGAGTTGCTCATGAACCACCTTTTCTTGTCGAAGGATCCGACCGTCCACTCGAACCTGGAATGATTGTTGTAGTTGAACCGACGATGCGTTTGGACGGTGTTGGAAGCTTTAACATTGAGGATACGACTTTAGTTACGGAGGATGGATGTGAAGTTCTCACATCAACGCCACGCGAATGGGATGCATTTCTCTAACTTATGATTGTGCTATTAAAGCAAGATCACGCATCTGCCTCGTGTCCCACCAGCTTCTAGTTTCTGGTGGGCTTCTGTAGCCTGCTCAGCAGCGAAAGTTTCTGCAACTCGTAAAGTAAGGGTTCCGTCATCAACTTGTTTACTTAGTTGGTCGAGAAGATCAGAGCGTTGAAAATAATCACTCACCGACGTTCTATGGAACTTGATATCCCGTTCTGCGGTTCCTTCCCAGTATCTGACTGAAGCGAAACTGCCACCGTCTTTTATAGCGCCAACTGCCAACTCATTTTGCACTGCTCCATCCGCAAGTCCATCAACGCCTTCAGGCATAACTTTTCTAATTTGTTCAGAGATATCGTCGCCTCGTGGAACGACTATGTCAGCCCCTAATTCAGTGACCAGTTCCCTGTCTTTTGTAGATGAATCAGCTATTACTTTAAGACCTTCGGCTTTAGCAAGTTGTACCACGTACCCTCCGTAGCAACCTGCAGATCCAGTTACACCGATGGTTTGTCCGCTGTGTAATCCAAGTTGATCAAGCGATTGCCTTGCCGTCAAAGCGTTCATTGACAAAGTGGAAGCTTCCACGATAGATGCGTTTTTTGGTGCAGGAGATACAGCATCGACTGGCAGCACAATATTTTCTCTGTATGAACCATGGCCGTCTCTTGGCAAAGTCATTGCAATTACGGGGTCACCGATTCTGAAATCTGTTTTTGTGTCGGGTCCTATTTCATCTATGTGCCCAGCTAAATCCATACCTACAATAAATGGTTCAGGGTTATTTTGATCGAATTTCTTTCCTACACGTAGCATGGTGTCCACAGGATTTACAGCCACCGCTTTTATCCTGATACGCACCTGATTCCTTTCTGCATGAACTTCCGGAAGTTCAACGATCTGTAGCACTTCTGGTCCGCCTGCTTCGAGGATTCCTATCGCACGCATGCTTTTGCCTTTCTTTGATCAATGTGTTCTCTCACATTGATTTTGTCCGATGCTTTTTAGTTAATCTGGATTTTAGGTCTTGTCTGATATTAAACCCAAAATATCAATAGTTAATGACGATGTATATGTGGGTGTACTTCAGGCCCATGCGGAGGGTTGTCGTGGCTATGATCGTGTTTACGCCAATCATAAGTCATCAATTCGTCGGTTAGAGTGACTTCTCCATTGAACACAGTTTTTATTTCCGTGATTCCTCTTTGGCGGTTTTCTGGTGCTGCAAGATCGGGGCCAACGTGTACGAGAAATAACTCTTTGACTCCTGCCTCAGCTGCCATTTCAGCAGCACCCAGTGTTCCAGTTTGACCTATATCTGCAGGTCTCCTGGAGTCATATACTGATTCAAAGTTCCCGCACATAGACACCAGTACATCCGCACCATGTGCCAGATCGACGATTTTCTCGCATGGTTCAGTGTCACCTGTAAAGACTATAGATCCCTCTGATGTATCTAAGCGATATGCAAGAGAATCATGGTAAGGCTCCACATGTTCCGCTGGGGCAGCAGTTACTTCAAAATCGTTACCGGTAAAAACAGTCCCTGGGCCAACATCTTTTGCGATTACGTTCATGCGTGGCCTTGGGAGTATTCCACCTCTAATTTGATAAGTAGATTTGCTAAGGGGATGGTTTGTACGAGCATTTATGTCGTATGCGAAGGCACCTTTTTCTCCGACTAATCTTTCGGTAATCGATTCGGTGTTATTCGGGCCGAATGCTCTTAGTGGGTTTTCTTTGCCCACGCTTTCATCCCATCTCGTCATCATGAAACACGGGTAATCAACGTCGTGGTCGAAGTGATGATGTGTAAAAAATAAATAGTCGATGTCGAGTGGATGCAATCCTTTTTGTGTCATTTTGTAGGTTGTGGCAGGCCCGCAATCGAACATAATTTTCTTGCCGCCAACGTCGACTATGTATGAGGAACCATATCGATCTTTTCTAGGTCTAGGTCCACCCGAAGATAAAACGTGTAATTTCGCCAATATTTGTCCTGCCTAAGTAATCAGTTTTCTATATTCAAGCGCATCCAAAATAACGTTAGAGGTACTCTAAAGGGATGTCCGTCTACCGGTATTTTGACTAGAGGTTAGCCTTCGGTATTTTCAACGCTAAAGAACCGGCTACTGTTACTACGTCGTAAATTCCCACCATTCCTATGAGCATGTGTGCGGCCCATTCCTCCCATTCGTATTCAGATACCAGCCATTCGACCATGTCACTTGTCGCGAGTTGTAGCCCGCGATTCATTGAACTTGAAAATTCAGCTTGGCTGCCTACGCTGATTATGTGGTCATCCGTTTCCACTCTAACGCCTTGAAGCCCAGATCCTTTGTTTACTGAAACCGAGAATTCAACGTCCATAGAAGTTTCTACTCCGGACCCTAAGGGTTCTCCATCCCCCTGCAGTGCATGCCCGTCTCCAACGTACAAATATGCTCCTTCGTGGTATACGGGTAGATGGACTATAGAATTTTCTTTAATTTCGTTGTAGTCAATA
>DBSW01000123.1 GCA_002306745.1 Dehalococcoidia bacterium UBA1332
TTTAATGCTATTAACTTTCCATCTACAGTCTGCGCAACGACGATATCACCATTAGTTTTTGGTTGGGAAAGAATCTCACTCGATACTGATGCTCGCCACACCTCCTCCCCATTAGATTGATTGAATACTATCAACTCGGCTGCTTCCGTTCCTATCATAACTATCCCATCACCCGCGCCGACACCGCCTGTGATAGAAGTTTCAACTTCAGTTTGCCACATTAATTCTCCATTGATGTTATTCACAGCTAGAATTTCACCATCATCACTTGCTGCAAAAACGAAACCTCCATCGACAACCGGTGTTAACTTTTTATAATTATCTCCTTGTCCATTGCCAACGTTAATCCTCCAGTTCCTATTTATAGTTATGTCTGATCCGACGTCCAGTAATTCTGCGGGAGCTCTCGGATCCTCATCTTCGCCAAAAGGATTCCGAACCCAATCAGTCAACCCACATCCAGTCTCAGCGCTGAGAATTAATAATAAAATCGAGACTCTGATTTGCTTCAACCAAAAGGAACGATTTAAAGTCGGATACTTATTTCTCAAAATACAACCCTAATTATCATTAGGTAATTCGGACAATTTCAACTGCAAGATCTCACTCGCGGATCCGGCTTGCTGTGCTGCAAGATAAGATTCCCGGGCATCAACATTTCGTCCCAGAGCAGAGTAAATATCCCCTCTTAACTCCGAGTAGCCTGCCTCAAATGGGCCTGGGATTACGTTATTAACCAATCCCAATGCTCTTTCAGCCTCTCCTTTCGACAGGACAATTCTTGCAAGTCTTAGGGTAACAGTAAGAACTAGCCCTTGGTCTTCGCCGCTAAAAATTCCTGTTTGCGGATTTTCGATAACCCAGCTCAGAGCACTCTCTGCTGAGTCTAAATCACCATCAATTACATGTTGTTGCGCAGCGAACAAAGCGCTGTATTGAGCATACACACTGTCACTATGAGATCCCATCAGCTCAGTTGCTATCCTCACAATTTCATTTCTGTCGTCCTGAGTAGGAGACTCACCAGCCTCTGCAATTGAAAGCTCCAGGATTTCCTCGTATAAATCTGATGCTATTTCGGACGCCTCTGATTCACTATTTTGCCATAGCGACCAACCGCCATAACCCCCAACTACGAGAATTACAGCCACCATCAACTGCTTACCATTTTCATCCCACCATTTCTTTATCGCTTCTATAGTTTCTTCTTCCGCAGCGTTTAAAGTCACGATCCACTCCTACGTATGCATTTTAGGGTCTTGCGCGCACGCTTAAGCCCAGATTAATTCCTAAATATATTAATAGTTTACAGGTTTGTTAACTCTCAGACATCCTCAAAGTGCACTAACCATCTGAAATTGGCAAAAAATTTGTTAACTCCTGTGAGATATCGCTTATTTTTACCATTTTAGATTCATTTGAATCATCAAGACGGCGAATTTTCGCAGTAGTCAGTTTCCCGTCACGAGATTCTTCTTCCAGAATTACTGCCACATCCGCCCCAGAGTTGTAGGCTTTTTTAAGTTGACTGTTAAATTTTCCACCACCGCAATTGCACAGAATGCCAAGGTTTGGAAAATCATTGCGAATTTTAGTCGCTACAGACATACCTTCTGAGATTAAATCTTGATTGACAATAGCTACGAATATGTCAACGAGTTTAAGTTCTGAACTTGGGACTTTCCCCAGTGAATCTAGCATAAGAACTAATCGTTCCATGCCAATAGCAAAACCGCATGCGTACGTCTCCCGTCCACCCAGTTGCGTAACAAGACCGTCATAACGACCCCCTCCACAAACCGTTCCTTGAGCGCCGAGGGCACTGGTCGTCCATTCGTACACACAATTATTATAGTAGTCTAGACCTCGAACTAGCCTCGCATTTTCAACATAATTAATACCAGCACGATCAAGCATATCCTTTAGCCTATCGTAATGAGACTTGCTAGCTTCATTCACAAAATCAGAAAGAACAGGAGCCGAATCAATTACTGATCGGACATCTTCATTTTTACTATCCAATATTCGCATTGGATTAGTGTACATTCTGTTCAATGCGTCTTTGTCCAGCATTTCCTTTTTTGTTTTGAAAAAGTCTGTCAGTGCTGTTGCATAAGTTTTTCGATCCTCTGAGCTACCTATGTTGTTTATTTCCAGCGTTATGTGGTCTTTCAGTTTCAATTCATGCCACAGCATATCCGCAAGCTGAAGAACTTCAACATCAATGTCAGGACCTGACATACCAAAAGCTTCGACTCCAAATTGATGAAACTGGCGATAACGCCCTTTCTGAGGCCGCTCATGCCTAAACATAGGGCCCTGATACCAAAGCCTTCTATGTTGATTGTAAAACAACCCATTTTGCTCGCCTGCTCTGACACACCCAGCTGTGCCCTCTGGCCTCAAACTCAGATTTAATCCATTACGGTCATCGAACGAGTACATTTCTTTCTCAACGATATCGGTGACCTCTCCGATCGACCTTTTAAATAACTGCGTTTGCTCGACGATAGGAAAGCGAATTTCTTGATAACCAAAACGC
>DBSW01000130.1:0-2097 GCA_002306745.1 Dehalococcoidia bacterium UBA1332
GGTCCGATGAACGCTCTGGAAGAAGAGGAAGATCCAGATGGGATATGGTCTAGGTGGAGTAATTCCGAGCTTAGTCGTGATTATCAACTGCTTTTTGAACGATTCGATTTGTTGTTGCTGATCAAAGTGCCCAGCATGGAGCACGTGTATGAAAGTCGTTGGCTGCAGGAGCAAACTCTCGAGAAGACGCTGTCGGATCCCGAGATGTTAAAGAAAATAATGACCAAGGAGCAGGTCTACCGATTTGTTATGTATTATGAGAGGCTGACGCGCTATGTGCTCGAGGAGATGCCGAGCTTTGCCGATATCGTCTTGGATAGAAGTGAAGGGTTTGAGTTTGCCTTTTCGAAACACCCTTGATTGGAGACGCATTTTATTTTCTCTCGCTCATTGAATTTGGGCTTAGTAATAGGGGTTTTATTTGTCGGTTTGAGGGATATCTTATTGAAGAGTATTTATTTTGATTTGGTTGGTAAGTCATGACAAAACCTAATGTGATAGTGATTTATCCAGATCAGCTTCGTGCTCAATCGCTACCACTCTTTGGTGAGCACCAGATCGAAACGCCCCATATTGATCGACTAGCAAGCGAGGGCTTATCTATCGATAACGCCATCTCCAACTGCCCAGTTTGTACTCCCGCGCGAGCAATGCTTGTTACAGGTCGCTACCCTCAAACCACCGGGCACCTGATCAATACGACTAGAACGCGTCATTCTGAAATATCTATTGGGGATACTTTTGCGCATTGGGGGTACAAGACGGGTTGGGTCGGCAAGTGGCATCTTCATACGGGGCTATGGCCTGCGATTGATAGAATGCCTCAGCACCCAGATTGGGTACCAGAGGGACGAGATCGCTTGGGCTTTGATTACTGGAGAGCATACAATCAACACATGGTCTATTTCGATGGTTTTGTCCACAAAGACGACTGGAATTACGAGCGTTGGGACGGCTATGAGACCGAAGGATTGCTCAAATATGGTTTTGAATTCATGGATTCCTCTGTCGATGAGCCTTTTTTCTTGGTTTTATCTCCTCACCAACCTCACTTTACTCCCTTTGAGTTTGCCCCTCGGCGTTTCTATGAAGATCTACCGGACCAAATTGAGCTGCCGATCAACGTTCCCGAGGAAAAATTAGAAGTATCCCGTGAGATGTATAGACATTATCTCGCGATGATTCTGGCGGTTGATGAAATGGTTGGACGAGTGCTGAAGTACCTTGACGATAAAAACCTTACTGACAATACGATTGTGTTGTTTACCTCAGACCATGGAACGCAGGGAGGATCTCAGGGCGTCAATCCGTGGTCAAAGAAGAACCCCTTTGACGCATCAATACATGTGCCCGGGATTATCCGTTACCCTGGGTCGATAAGCCCAGGAACAAGAACACAGCAAATCGTGAACATGGTGGATTGGTTCCCTACCTTATGCGGGCTGGCTGGGTTAAGGGTCCCGCGAAGCATAGAAGGCCAAGATCGTTCTGAAATTCTTCGAAATAATGGGGATGTTGAACAGGGTGCTGCCTTTATTATGAATTTTTCGAAGTGGTTTGACTGGTTTGAAAACGGTGCCGAATGGCGAGGCGTTCGAACTAACACGCATACCTATGCTCGTTGGCTTGATGGGAGAGAGCAGTTGTATGATTTACAAGAGGACCCTTTTCAGATGAATAATCTTGCGGGCAGGGATTTATCGGTTCAAACGTCGTTACAGGAGTTGCTCGCTCATACCCAGTCTTTGCGTAACGATGAGCTTGTTCCTTGTAAAGATTGGAAGCATTGGCTAGACGAACAGCGCCGGGTCATTAAAAATGCGTACGGTCCACTAAGTCATCCCGAGAGCGAACCTGATTGGTCGTTACTACATTGAATACTGACTTCCCTATTACTTTGTCCAAAGAAATGGTCGCTAGCTACGATCTTTCCGGATACTTAGTAACGCCTGGCGTGCTTTCTCCCGAAGAAATCGAACGCTACGGTGCTGCCGTAGATGCAGAGGTTGGTGTTCGGACTCAAAAAGACAAAAGATCCGTGGCGGAAAAAAGCCTTTACGAACAGTCTTTTATTCAGTGTATGCGTTTATGGGAAAC
>DBSW01000130.1:2511-2705 GCA_002306745.1 Dehalococcoidia bacterium UBA1332
CGGATGTGGCAGGACCAGGCTCTTTACAAAGAGCCAGGAGGTAGAGAAACAACACCACATCAAGATCAAACATTTTGGCCCATAGGAGACGAGCCGTTGGTCAGCGCGTGGATACCATTTGAAGACGTCACCATACAAAATGGCGCTATGGCCTACGTGCCGGGCTCTCATAAGGCAGGTCGATTGAAAGTGGT
>DBSW01000196.1 GCA_002306745.1 Dehalococcoidia bacterium UBA1332
CAATAAATTTAATAGCAACCAATGAACAATGCCCCACATTGACCATGACTAAGGATAATTGATTTTAAATAGAATATTTAAGAATAAAATCTACAAAAAGTTGGCTAAAGTTCTATTATGTTCCATAACAAATAAGATATTTCTTACTAAATTCACTCTTAAAAGAAGTCTTAATATCTAAGTTTCAAAAACAAAATGTTAATGCTGGGTCAAATAAATCTGTTTGTGCATGTAACAACAATGAAGGGTTTTAGAGCTTATTTCTAGCTGGCAGAATCACTATATCGTCAGGGCTATATTTAGGATTTATCTTATGAATATTCTAGTAACCAATGATGATGGCGTTGAAAATCCTGGTATTTGGGCTTTGGCTCGGGCTATTAAAAGCCTCGGAAACGTAACTGTAGTTGCTCCCGCTAATAACCAATCCGGTGTGGGTACCGGACTGTCATTACGCAAATCACTACGTATAGAAAATGTACCAACTAAAGTCACCGGTGTGCCCTGTTACTCCGTTGGCGGGACCCCTGCTGACTCAGTGATCCTCGGCATTGAACACGTCCTCAAACGAAATGTTGACATCGTCGTTTCGGGTATCAATCCCGGTTTTAACACAAGTCGTAATGTCTTCCTATCAGGCACGATAGGAGCTGCAATACAGGCAGCTGGCAAAGGAGTCACCGCCTGCGCTTTTTCTATGGAATTGGGCGGCGATCTCGAAGATTCCATTGCGTCAAAAATTATTGCAACCATTGCAGGTGAACTTCTAAGACCTGAGACTAAAAAAGGATCACTCTTTAACGTAAATTTGCCATCTACCATCAGCGATTACTACAGTGGCTCTGAGGCAGCATTCCCTGAAAGAACCGGGTTCGTAAGTAAAGTCGAAACTAAAAGCGATGGCGGATTTGAAATATTTTCGTCTCTTCGCATTGGAATTCAAGATGAACAACCAACGGAAGGTTCAGATGTCGAAGTTTTGAGTAGAAATAAAGTAGCTATCTCTTGCTTTGATGGGATGACTATGGTTCACCAATCAAGCGACTCAACTCTCAAAAGAATTGTTCAGTTACTCAACCGCATATCAGGTTGACGTATGCGCACAGCAGATTCACAATCTCGCTGAACAACCTTTAAGTTTTAATCATGACTTTCCATTTAGAGGAACCTAAATTGCTATACGAATTACGTGTATACGAATGCTTACCGGGACGACTGCCGGCGATAAATGCTCGTTTTGCGAACCACACAATAAAACTATTCGAAAAGCATGGGATAAAAAACATTGGTTACTGGACTACGGATGTCGGAGATAGTAACCATGAACTCACCTACATGGTGGCCTTTAAAGACGCCAATCAACGAACTGCAGCTTGGGAAGCATTCCGAAAAGATCCTGAGTGGGCAAAGGTGACAGAGGAATCACACAGGGATGGGTTGATAGTGAAGAATGTTCGAAACCAATTGCTGGTTCCTACACCATATTCACCTATGCAATAACCTGCGTTCTTGAAAGAACGATCAAATTAAGCAAATCTATTCACAGATGCCAAATATTCAACGACTAAAAAATATTTCTGGACAAGCTCACATAATAGGCGTGAGCGAATCAAATAAACTCGGCAAGGTTCCTGAGAAATCACCGCTTGCGCATCATGCGGAAGCAGCTGTTAATGCTATCGATGATTCGGGATTACAGCTTTCCGATGTCGATGCTCTTTTTACCGCTGGATGGTCAACGCTTGATGTTGCTGAGTATTTAGGGATACAACCGAGATACACAGACAGTACGTCAGTTGGTGGTTCGTCGTTTGTAATCCATGTTGGACATGCTTTGGCAGCTATTGCCGCAGGTTACTGCGAAGTCGCATTGATCACCCATGGACAGTCGGGGCGTTCCGATCGAGCACCTATACAGCGTAATCCTGGGACCCCTATGGCTCAATATGAGTCACCTTACGGAATTATTGGACCGCCGATTTCTTATGCCATGGCAGCGCTGCGATATATGAACGATTACGGTTATGATCGGACACGCCAAGCAATGGCAGAGATTGCAATCTCAACCCGCAAATGGGCTAATTTGAATCCAATGGCCTACTTCTACGATACCCCAGCTAGTTTTGATGATTACCATAATTCGAAATGGGTGGCATGGCCATTTCACTTGCTCGATTGCTGTCTCGTCACTGACGCTGGTGCCGCTATAGTGGTAACAACTGCAGAAAGAGCAAGGGATGCAAAGTACAGGAGCGTCCCGATTATAGGAGCTGGCGAAGGACATGATCACGCTGGGATTTCACAGATGCCAGATTTGACTAGAGCGTTTGGAAAGTACACCGGTCCACAGGCACTAGAAATGGCTGGAATTACACACTCTGATATCGACCTCGCTATGATCTATGACTCATTCACTTATACCGTGCTAGTCAGTCTAGAAAATCTTGGATTCTGCGGTCCCGGCGAAGCGCCTGACTTTGTTGCGGCACAGATAACCGCGCCTGGTGGTGATTTCCCACTGAACACCAATGGCGGTGGACTTTCATATACCCACCCCGGCATGTATGGCATTTTCACAGTCGTTGAGGCTGTTAGACAATTAAGAGGGCAGGCCGGTAATCGACAGCTCGACAAATGCGATATAGCAGTTGCACATGGCACTGGTGGACTGCTTTCTTCAACCGGGACAGTGATTATGGGAGCCGGTTAATCATGACGAATTCATCTCCAAAACCTCAGCCGGTCTCACAGCCAGAATCAGATAAATACTGGGACGGCCTAAAGGGTGAAAAAATATGGCTTCAGCGGTGTAAGACGACAGGGAAGTACCAGTTCTACCCTAGATCTATATCAATTCACGATCCCGAAAGCGGACCCGAAGCAATCGAGTGGATTCAAGCTTCAGGAAAGGCAACTCTATACACGTATACCATTGTTCATATTGCCCCTCATTTTGGATTCACACAAGATATCCCTTATATCGCTGCGTTAGTAGAGCTCGATGAAGGTGTGATTATCCCCACAAACATTGTTGGAGTATCGCCAGAACCTGAAAACCTGCAAATCGGAATGAAGCTGAAGCCAGTGTTCGATCACCAAAATAATGGGTATTCTTTGCTTAAGTTCACCCCGGAGTAATTCTCAGATAAACGCGTGCACGTGTTCTAAATGGACATAAAGAGTTAGAATTGAGTTCATGTTGGTTATTTTGTTGTAATACAACTAGGCTATATAACCGTAACTCATGTAAAAAAGATCTCATTTCTTAGCAACATTTCACTCGCTTATCCCATACCCGAAAAGGAACTAAAAGAACGGTGCATAGGCTATATGTAAACGCCTTTTAGTTTTACTCAGAGTCGCTCAAAACCATGACTAATCACTTTTTAAAACTCAGCGATATCGCGCCCGTGGAAATCCAACAAATTCTCAACCGAGCTGCCGATTTGAAAAACGGTGCTATAAGCGACACTCTTAGTGGCAAATCAGTCACGATGCTATTCGAAAAGCCTTCACTCCGCACCAAGCTTTCATTCTGGATAGGAACCGAGAAGCTTGGCGGGAAACCAGTATATTTTTCACCCGAGGAAGTAGGACTAGGCAAACGTGAACCAGTAGCAGATGTAGCTCAGGTTATTTCTAGAATGTCTGCTATAGCGGTTATACGTACTTTCGCACAGTCTACGATCGAAGAATTCGCGGCCAATGCTTCCATACCAGTAATCAATGCGTTGACTGATTCTGAACATCCATGTCAAGCACTAGCTGATACGCAAACGATCACTGAGCACTTAGGAAGCTTAGCTGGAGCTAAGGTTGCATTTATAGGCGATGGGAATAATGTAGCCGTAAGTCTCAGCTACGCAGTTGCAGGACTAGGCGGCAACCTTGTTGTGGCATCCCCGAAAGGATACAGTTTACCCGTCGAGGATCTGGAGGGCGCTAATGCATATGGCGCTCAAGCTAACGGATCTGTAACCCAGGTGACAGATCTTGAAGCCGCTATACAAGATGCTGACATTGTTTATACCGACGTGTGGACGAGTATGGGGCAAGAAGACGAAAAAGCAAAGCGGATAAAGGATTTTAGTGAGTACCAAGTGAATCCTGCGGTATTAGATAAAGCTTCCGCAAACGTAAAATTCATGCACGACCTACCAGCTCATCCTGGCGAAGAAATATCCGATGGTCTTTTATATGACTACAGATCAATCGTATTTGATCAAGCCGAGAACAGATTATGGTCACAAGCCGCACTTATGGAAGCACTGATTTAGTCGTTTATATTTGTAAGCTAGCTACAAGTATTGCAGCGCAATAATACGTAATGACAGATCCTTTACCCGTTAGATTTTTGAATTAATGACCCTGCCCGTAATCGCAATAATCGGCCGACCTAATGTCGGTAAATCAACCCTGTTCAATAGACTCGCAGGACGACGTATCGCGATAGTTAGCGATATTCCCGGCACAACACGTGACAGGGTTTCTATTGATGCCGAATGGGGTAGACATCGCTACTTGTTAGTTGACACAGCGGGAGTTGAAGACCAACCTCACGACGAACTACTATGGAACGATATTAGATCTCAAGTTGAAATCGCCTTAAATCAAGCTGATGTCGTAGTTTTTACTGCCGATATCAACGACGGTGTAACGGATGCGGATGAAGATGCGGCTAATCTTGTTAGACGATCAGGAAAACCTGTTCTTTTAGCTGTGAATAAGGCGGATACTCTTTCGCGTGAGAATATGATCTACGAATTTTATTCGTTAGGACTCGGCGACCCTTATCCAATTAGTGCATATCACGACATTGGAATCGGAGATCTGATGAATCAGGTATTCGAACGCATCCCTCTATTTCAATATGAGTCGATCTCTGAGCATTCCATACGGGTTGCAATTGCGGGGAGACCAAATGTTGGTAAATCGGCTCTATTCAATGCATTGACCGGTGAAGACAGAGCAATTGTTAGCCCTATTGCAGGTACAACGCGCGACACCGTAGATTCAATATTTGATTATGAAGGTACTCGCTTTACTTTTCTTGACACTGCAGGGCTACGCCGCCGTGGAAGCGTGGAATCGGGCTTGGAAAAATACAGCTCGATTAGAACGATCGGTGCGATTGAGCGTTGCTACGTTGCAGTTCTGGTTCTCGACGCCACCGAATTTGTAACCGCTCAAGATCAACACATCGGAGGATTCATTGATGATTCAGCACGTGCTGCAGTCATCGTAATTAACAAATTTGATCTCGCTAAAGAGCTTGGCATAAATCGATCAGATGCTGTGGAGGCGGTAAGGAATCGGTTCCAGTTCATTCCAAATGTTCCCGTCGTGTTAACGTCTGCATTAACTGGCTCGGGTATCGACAAACTTATACCTACGATATTAGATGTATATGAAGAATTTTCGAAGCAAATGCCACGATCAGAGGTCAGCAGAGTGATATTCGACGCAATGGGAGAAAATCCACTACCAGGGATTGGTAGCCAACGCCCACGAATATACCGTTGTATCCAGACCCGTAACTCTCCTCCTACATTTGAATTTACTGCTAGAAATCCAGAACTAATACACTTCAGTTATCGAAGATACCTTGAGAACCAACTGAGAAATGCATTTGGTTTTTTGGGTTCACCGCTAAGAATGACATTTAAGACCAGAGAAAATGAGTGACTTTTTAGAGTTAATGGCAATTCTTTTAGTTGCCTATTTTGTTGGTGCAATCCCTTTTGGCGTAGCGATAGGACGTTTGTGGCGTGGTGTTGACGTTCGCAGTTATGGCAGCGGGGGATCGGGCGCCACAAACGTGAATCGAACCCTTGGCCCAAAAGCTGGAGCATTAGTGCTAATTGCTGATATTAGTAAAGGTGTTTTTGTTACAGGGCTCGCCCGCTATATTTTCGAGGTGGATGCATGGCTGCTGGCTACTTCTGCTACCGTAGCAGTGCTAGGTCATATGTTTCCTGTTTACATTCGTTTCAAGGGAGGCAAAGGAGTTTCTACCGGTCTTGGGGCATTGATGATAATTTCCCCAGTTTGTGCAGTATTAGCACTCAGCGGCGTGCTCGTTGCTTTAGTGACTAGATATGTATCCCTAGGATCAATTATCGGCAGTGGCTTAGGTCTCGGGCTCCTAATAATTTCCAGCACATTTGGCATAGAAATACTAGGTTGGCATCATAAAATTGGTTATATGCTTTTCGCTATACCAGTTCCAATATTAATTATCTGGAGCCATCGAACGAATGTTGATCGCCTGACAAAAGGTGACGAATCCAAGCTGGAAAACAAAGCGAAACCGCGCAGAGCTCACCGAAGCCAGTAAACTGGTTATGTGACACACATTGGCATTGTGGGAACAGGGGTTTGGGCAACTACGCTTGGAATCCTTCTAGCCCGCACAGGAAACAAAACATGTCTCTGGTCTCGCGACAAGTCGCGTGCCTTAGAGCTCGAGTCGGCACGCGTAAATGATCGTGCGGTACCAGGGGTTGAATTCCCTAAGCTTATGAGGGTAAGCGGGGCGCTAGATGAATCTTTAGCATGTGCCGACTTAGTAATTGTAGCAGTGCCTTCGGTTACCGTAAGAGAAAATGCACGAGCAATAAATTCATCCATCAATTCAACTAGTAACATCGTTTGTGCGACAAAAGGTATTGAGATCGAATCCGGTAAACGGATGACACAGATCCTTGCCGAAGAATTATCAGAAGTTAATCCAAACAGAATAGGAGCTTTATCGGGACCAAATCTTGCTCCCGAA
>DBSW01000017.1 GCA_002306745.1 Dehalococcoidia bacterium UBA1332
GGTCAAGGCATAGAGTTTGATTATTGTTCTGTGCATGCAGCTTGGGCACTGCAGAAGTCTGGTATTGAGTCGGTGATGATAAATTCAAACCCGGAAACTGTTTCGACGGATTTTGATACCTCTGACCGGCTGTACTTTGAGCCACTCGATGAAGAAAGTGTCCGGGATATAATCGAAAACGAGGGGGACAACGGCGTTAACCCCGCTTCGATGGTCCAGTTCGGAGGTCAGACGGCTATTAATCTTTCTCAGGTTTTAGGTGTCGCCGATCTTCCAGTAATGGGATCAAGTCCTGATGTGATTGACCTTGCTTCCGAACGGGGTCGCTTCGAGGAGGTTACTGCTGCTCATGGTTTGCCTCAGCCTCCGGGTGGTATGGCTTCAGATGTAGAGAGCGCCCTTCAGGTGGCAGGTAACGTTGGATACCCGGTTCTGGTGCGGCCTAGTTATGTCCTTGGCGGTCGAGCTATGGAGATAATTCAAACTCCTGCCGAATTGCTTCGGTACTTTCAAAACGCGATGCGTGAGTTCCCCGACCAAACAATACTTATTGACCATTATCTAACTGGTTTGGAAGTCGAGGTTGACGCTGTATGTGACGGTGAAGATGTTTTGATTCCAGGAATAATGCAGCACATAGAACGAGCTGGAGTCCATTCAGGTGATTCTATGGCTGTTTATCCAGCTCAATCACTGACTGAGTCCGAGGTTGAAATCATCGTTGAATACACGCGGCGTATCGGTCTAGCTTTGGGTGTAATCGGGCTAATGAACATTCAGTTTGTGGTAGCTGGTGGTGGTACGTACAGGGGATTTGATAACAATAGTTTAAACCGTAAATCTGGCAAGCCAGAGATTTATATTATTGAGGTTAATCCTCGATCGTCTAGGACAATACCTTTTATTTCGAAAGTTACTCGAATTCCTATGGTAAGAATTGCTACTGACGTGATGCGAGGTAAATCCATAAAAGAACAGGGCTACACGGGTGGTCTCGCGCGAAAACGTGGTCTAGTAGCGGTGAAGGCTCCTGTATTTTCAATGTCTAAACTTGCTGGAGTCGATACGTTTTTAGGACCTGAAATGAAATCCACGGGTGAGGTTATGGGGATTGATTTCACATTCGAAGCAGCTGTTACCAAAGCTTTGCTTGGATCTGGGCTTGATGTTCCACAGGGTGAGCCGGTGCTTTTGAGTATTGCTGATCCCGATAAGGCAGATGCTTTAGGTTTGGTCCGCACACTCGATGAAGCCGGTCATAAGATTTATGCTACTTCAGGAACAGCCGAAATGATTCGCGCAATGGGTATTGAGGTTGCCGAGGTTGAAAAACGGTTGGAAGATGGGTCTGGGCAAACGGTAGTAGATATTATTGAAAACGGTTTAGTTAAGGCTGTGGTCAACACCGTAACCGGTGATAGGTCCACAATGCAGGATGGTTTTCACATCCGGCGAGCTGCCGTGATGCAGAGGATTCCATGCTTTACTTCTATGAACACGGCACGCTGTGCTGTTGAAGCTGAAGGATTAGGTAATCTACCAGGTCAGAATTACAGCATTAAGACTATGGCTGAATATCTCGGAGATTCTTAGACGGCTTCTAAGCTCTAATTAAACATTTAGCTTATAGGTAGTGTGTTAAGTCAGACGATTTTATTGCCTGTATGCCAAATTATTAAATTTACGATTTGGCTGCGCTTACTGATAGCCAGACGCGAGGGACTGTTGTTAGATTCATCTCATCCCAAGTTTGGGCAAGACCTTTCTGCAGGCTCTCTCTACCTGCGTCAAGCGGCACACCAGGCATGACGCCTTCTATCCAGTCCGAGAAACCAGAAATGTGATGCCATCCTTCGTGAGGGACATCAACTCGATTTAAATCGTTAACTAGAACATTAAACCCTGCATCTTCTACCAGTTTGATGTAATCATCTGCCTTTAATTGAACTCGTGATTCAACTTTGGCGTTCTTGTCGGCAATCATGCCGTATTCCCGTTTCAAGATTCGCAGAGAACGCATCATCCACTTGCGGAAGAAAATCAGACTGTCTTCTGGGTGAGATCCATCGAAGAATGATGTGTTAAAAGCGAAGATACCGTTTGGTTGGAGCTTTTCCTTAATTTGTCCTACTAAAGCTGTCTTGTCTGGCACATAGTGAATTGAGTTGCAATAAACAATCGCATCGACTTTTTCCCTCACTGCGTCGGTCAAGTTTTGGACCTCCGAGTGAACATAGTTGACAGCGACTTCTTTCCGGTCGCCAATTTCATCCGCTGCGGTCTTGAGGGCTGTCGTCGAATGATCAACGGCATATATAACTGTGTTCTTTGCTGATTGGATTCTTTTAAGTATTAACTTGGTGATCCCACCGGTTCCACAACCGAGATCAACGATTTTTTGCTGCCTGCCTACTTCCGCGAGATCTAGCAAACGTTCGTTAACTTGCGTGTAGAAAGGAAGCTTGGAGAAGCTCGTGAAGGAGTATTCTTCGCTAGCTGTTACCAAATTATTGCCTCAATACTTACTGCATGTGCAGGGTTTGTTTCAATACGACTCATTTGAGAATGCATTATGGATGGTGATAATAGATGTGACAGTTTATCAGAGTGGTCAAAAGTCAATGTGGAGTATTCAAGTTAATTTTGTTGATAGGTAGAAAGCTTAGTTTATTTGTTTATTTATTGATCTTATTTATCTTGGTCGCCTGCGGTCGAGATACGGAAGATGATGTGCCATTAATTTTTGCTGCAGCGTCACTTTCGGATGTTCTCGAAGACTCTGCTGAGGTTTATGAGAAGCGAACTGGGAAACAGGTTGATTTTAGTTTTGGTGGATCGCTTACTTTGGCAAATCAGATAGCCCGATTGGGCGCGCCCGCTGATGGTGTTTTTCTCGTTGGCGATGTAGCACTTGGAATATTAGATGACGCGGATCTGTTAGATGCTGACGGTTATGACACGATTTTATTTAACCAGATTGCAGTGATCGGATCTAAAGGAGCTAAACCACTTGCAGGTCTGGTCGATTTGAGAGATCGTACAGGGCGTATTGCTATCGGAAACCCTGAACTATCGCCTGCGGGCGAGTACGCAAAGCAGGCGATGGAGAACTCGGGTATTTGGGAGGATGTTGCTGTTCGACTTGTTATGACGTCTGACGTCCGTTCGGCAATGGCTGCTCTAATCTCGGGGAATGTCGAATTTGCTGTTGTTTATGCAAGTGATATTAACTACAAAGACGGTGAATTATTCGAACAACTGATAGTGCTTGAGGAAGGCTACGACCGTATTTTCTACGCTTTTGCACCGATAATTGGATCTGCAAACAATTTAGCTGTCTCTGAATTCATATCGTTTCTTTCTAATTCATTTGAGTCGAAAGAAATTTTCAATGCTGCAGGATTTGGCTTGCATCCGCTAAAAGATTAGTAACCGAAATAGTTAAGTGAATGATGGAATCTGATATCTCTATAGTTGTCTTGTCGCTTCAAATAGCTTTGATTGCGACAGCCGTTACTGTGCCAGTTGCTATGTTGGTCGCATTGTTGCTCTCGAGAAAGAATTTTCGAGGTAGGTTTGTTCTTGATGTGTTTGTATCGCTACCGCTTGCGCTTCCGCCAGTAGTTATTGGCTATGTGCTTTTGTGGATCGTAGGCACTAATTCTTGGTTGGGGCAGCTGGAAAAATTACTTTTTGGATCAACAATCGCTTTTACCTGGATAGCCGCCGCCTTAGCTGCTGGAGTTGTTTCTCTGCCATTGATTGTACGTTCATTTACAGTTGCTTTAGATGGTGTAGACCCACGACTTGAGGCCGCAGCGAGAGGTCTAGGTGCTGGGCCGTTACGTGTGTTTTTTGCGGTTACTCTTCCACTTGCTTATCGTGGTGTGATCGCTGGTTCTTTACTTGGTTTTGTTCGTGCGTTATCAGAATTTGGAGCCACAATTGTGGTAGCTGGTAATATACCGGGGCAGACTCAGACTGTTCCTTCAGCGATATTTACACGAATTTCTTCAGGCGATATGGATGCAGCATGGCGCCTTGCCTTTGTGTCTATTGCACTAGCTGTGGTTACTCTTGGTGTTCATAATTGGTTGTTACGACGTGCACTCGGAAGAATGTCATCTAATAGTGGTATTCGACAATGATTTCGTTTGAGCTACAAATAACTCGTCCAGGATTTTCGCTCGATGTTGCCGGTGAATTTGGCGAAGGGATAACTTCGATTTTTGGCCCATCGGGTGCTGGTAAAACAACTTTACTGAATTGTTTATCTGGATTAGTTCGCCCTACTTCTGGATTCATTGAAGTTAATGGCAATCAGATTTATTCCGAAGCTAGCAATGTGTGGATTGAACCCGAAAAAAGACGTTTTGGCATGGTATATCAAGAAGGAGTGCTTTTCCCGCATCTCACGGTGAAACAAAATATAGAGTTCGGCTGGAAACTAATTCCTCATTCTGACCGCCATTTAAATCCACTGGAGATTACCGAAATACTTGGGCTTTACGATTTGCAAAGCCGGATGCCAGAGGAATTATCTGGTGGCGAACGCCAGCGAGTTGCCATATCGCGAGCAATAGCGTTATCACCTAAATTACTTTTGCTTGATGAACCCCTTGCTTCTTTAGACGTGCCTAGTAAGACCTCGATTATTAACTATCTAAGGCGAGTTCATGATGAGTTTAATATTCCAATGATTTACGTGTCTCACTCCGTGTCAGAGGTGCTGTCGTTAGCTTCTAGCGCGATGTTGATTAAAGATGGTAAAGGTAAGGGCTTTGGGCGTCCTGCGGACTTGCTTTTAGCGGCGTCAGTGAACGGCTCGGGTTTGGATATGTTTGAAAATATTATGGAAGGCGTCGTTGCTGGATCAGCGGAACATCTAACTAAAGTAAGGGTTGCCCAAATCGAGATTGCGGTACGTAAACAGAACAAGAAAGTTGGAGACAAAGTTCTTTTGTCTGTTGGGGCTAACCAGTTGATAATTACGCCTGAAGAGCCAAAATTGCTTTCTGCACGAAACGTTCTAAAAGGCTGTGTGAAAGAGATATGGTCTAATAATGGAGAAGCGCTTGCTGAAGTAGATATAGGATCAAAAATTATGGTCGAACTAACGGAAGCTTCAGTAAAGGATCTTGGAATTGTTGTCGGTCAGGAAGTATTTTTAGTATTTAAATCAAGTAGCGTAAAAGTCTTTGACGCATAAATATTTCAAAAATTACTAATGAAAAAACACCTTTTTTTGGCCTTATTGGCTTTTCTGTTATCAATCGCAATTGTTAGCTGCTCCACCGAGTCTGAACCCACACTCACTCCGAAGCTGACATCGACCGTCGCACCTCCTGCAGGGCTGGGGTCTGATCCAGTTCTTCCGTCAGACGCTGAGGTGGACCGGAAAACAGCAATGTTGTTGGGCATCGATCTTCATAGCCAACTCTGGGCGACTCGACCCAGTAACAATTATAAGTTTGGATTTCAATGGACCGTTGGAGACTTTGCTTATGAAAAAGCGAACGTAGAAGTGCGAGTCATAAAGAATCAGGTGGATGACGTACTTTGGGCACCGAATGCAGAGAAAATCGATGGTACGGAACCAGATGGTTTTGTAGTGCCAGAGTTTCCTAATCCCGATGATTACTATTCTATTGATGGTCTGTTCAAAGTAATTAAAGAAGCAATTGACAATGATCCATTACGTGTATCGCTTGGTTTCGATTCAGTGTTTGGATTCCCTACTTCGGCCGTGATCGAGTTTGCAGCTGATAGCGATCATGAAGATGTAGCCTTTTTTGCCGCACAACTTGTTCCAATACCAGGACCTCCGAAATAATGAAATCGTGATTCACTTTTTTACTTAAAATATTGGTGTATTTGGATAGTTGCAGCGTCACGGTCGATTTGCTGGGAGTCTATTCAAGTTAGTTGGTGTAATATCGATTTATTCTGAGATCTGAGTTTAATCAGTATTGACTCGTCCGTTCTCACATAGATCGAGCAGTACACATTCATTACACATAGGTGAACGTTTGGTGCAGATCATTGCAGCGTGTTTGTCTATCTGAGCATGGAATTCCCCCCAAAGTTCTGCGTTGGGTGCCAGATTCATCTCGAACATATTTTGATAATCTGTGTATGTTTTTCCAGCTACGTAAACACCTAGTCGATCTATTACTCTTCGTGTATAGGCATCAATCACGAAACTAGGTTTTTTAGCCGCATAAAGGATGATGTCATCAGCTGTTTCCTCACCAATACCATATATGCCTAACAACTGTGTTCTTAGTTCATGTATTTTCTGAGCGAATAGTTTCGTATCGTCTCCGTTGAACTCTTCTACAACAAACTGAGCAAATGACTGGAGCTTTTTGGCTTTGATGTTGTAATAGCCGCATGGACGGATTACAGATGCTAAATCTGCCAATTTGCAGTCGTATACTGCTTGGTATCCCCATAAACCAGCTTGGTTAAGTTGATCCAAAGCGAGCTCTGCGTTATGCCATGAGGTATTTTGAACGAGTATCGCACCGACTGAGATCTCAAAACCATCGGTTGATAAACTGTCATACTTGATGGGCCACCAATTGCATGGATCGTTGGTTTCAATCAGTCGTTTATAGATTTCCTCAAGTAGATCTTTTGATGGAGTGATTGACATTGATTAAGTGCCTAGCTGCTTATCCATTATTGTTGGCGGTTGTTTTTTTACCATTTAAAAGTCGAATCAGGCACAGAGTATGCGATAATCTCGCCAACAATTATCGCTGTCTGCTACGTTAGGAGTGTTACGTTTGCAAACGATGTTTCAGCGGCTTGATGCTGCTGCAGCCACATTGAAGAGCTTCGTTTGTGTGGGTCTTGATCCGACTCCCGAGAGGGTGCCCGTTAGGGATATCTTGGCGTTCAACAAGGCAATTATTGATTCCACTAAGGATGTTGTTTCCGCTTATAAACCACAGTTTGCTTATTATGAAGCTCTCGGTATTGATGGATTACGGATACTGGAAGGTACGATTCAGCACATTCGTGACGTCGCTCCAGATCATATTGTTGTTGGTGACGCCAAACGTGGAGATATTTCTACGACCGCTAAAGCTTATGCATCTGCTCTTTTCGAGTTTTGGGACTTCGATATTGCAACTATATACGCCTATCAAGGCACTGACTCAGTAGAACCTTTCTTGGAATACGAAGGAAAGGGTGTATACATTGTTTGTCGCACGTCGAATCCTAGTTCAGGAGATATTCAAGATCTCATAATTAAAGGGGAAGGACAACAATATCGAGTTTTCGATTATGTCGCCAATATTGCCGATCGATATGCCGAATCGGAGAACGTAGGTCTAGTAGTCGGCGCCACTTACCCGCGTGATCTTCTAGAGTTGAGAAGAAGACACCCTAAACCTTATTTTCTGATACCAGGAGTTGGTGTTCAGGGAGGAGATGCCGAGCAGACTGCGCTTGCTGGTGCTAATGAGTATGGTAGAGGTTTCATAGTTAACTCTTCGCGCGGAATCATTTACGCTTCGAGCGATCCTGAACATTATGCGAATGCAGCACGTAATCAAGCTA
>DBSW01000214.1 GCA_002306745.1 Dehalococcoidia bacterium UBA1332
CGCTAGCCACTGCGCCACTGGGGCCCCGACGATTGTAAACAACCGACAATTAACAGTAGCCACCAACCCCCAAAAAGGTCAATACATTTAGACCATTTCAAAATCAATCCGACACCAGATCAAGATATACCTTAACAAATTCCGCAGCGTATATAAGTTAACGCGCTGCACAATTCATCGTAGTGGGACCTTATTCAGCCCAAGGCGAACCACGCATGGTCGCCTCATTTACAACAACGCGCATAACTTCCGAAAGCGGTATACCGGTTTCACGCGCAATCGCTCTACATGACTCGTACTCGGGAGCCGCATAGGCAATAGTGTCACCAATTCGTTTCAATTTCACCGATACCTTACCCAAAGAAGTGTCAACGGTCACGATCTGGCGCTCCGCGCGATAGCGCTGTATTGGTCGAGCACGAACTCCAAAAGTCGATGTCTCCTTCATGATCAATTCTACTACTGCCGCTGTTAATTTCGACTCTACCAGAGCAGAAAGCATCGTACCTGGGCGATTTTTCTTCATCTGAATTGGCGTGAACCAAACGTCTAGACACCCCATTTCAAATAACCGCTCGTACACATATCCCAGAACTTCACCTGAAGAATCGTCAATGTTAGTTTCAAGTAACGTGACATCAGTGCCTCGCCCATTAATTCCTTCTTCCAACCACCCAAATTTACTTTCTGCTAGCCACAATCCAAGCACATTCGCGGTTGTTTTTGGATTGCGCTGACCGGCACCATAACCAATCTTTGTCGGAGTGAACTCTATTGGATCGAAGCTCGCAAGAGTAGCAACAATTGCAGCTCCTGTCGGAGTAACACATTCACCCATCGGTTGTTGACCACTAGCTCGAACTGGTGCACCCGCATTTAGATATATGGCAGCTGTAGCTGCAGAAGTCGAACCCATTACACCGTGGCTACTAGAAGATTGACCGATCCCAACAGGAAAAGCAGACGCATAAATTTTCTCGATCCCTAACAAACGCTTCCCTATCACAGCTGCTGCAATATCTACTAAGGTGTCGACTGTACCCAATTCATGTAAATGAGTCGATCCTACTTCGCCGCCATGAGCTTCTGACTCTGCCACAGCCAACGAATCAAATATTTTATTGATTGTCTGCTTATCAGAATCCTCAATATTAGAATCTGCAATTAATGAGTAAAAATCGTCCCAGGTACGCGTCCGCTGACCTTCCTTGTCGAGAACGACATCAACCAAAACTGCACTTAAACCACCGCGATATACGTGCTTCTGTTCAAGTCTAAATCCACCTACATGAAATTTATCAAGCTCTAATTTCAGTTCATCCAACTTTAGACCAACCGACACCATAGCGCCAAGCAACATATCCCCACTAGCGCCACCAATCATGTCTATATAAGCGGTTTTATAACCCAGAAATATTCTCTCTTGCAATTGGATCAACAAAGCAAAGGTCTGACGATACTCAAGATGTAAAGTCGAGGACAGACCACAAACGGTTCAGCCCAATAATCGCACAACTCACAATTTTTGAAAATGAAGATGAGCTTAGACCGAACTAGTCGATACTAACAGGGTAGCCTAATAGATAAATATATAAATATTGCTTCATTTTTTCGATCGTGCCCTCAAAATAAACTACCCCATTTACTCCATGCATTCTGACCAAATATAAAGATCTAACCCATTTTCGTACCAAGCAACCCCAATGTCGCATTAAGTCCGCCCGACTTAAAACCTTTTGGGTCAAGTTCCATGATCTCATAACCTGCGCCAAGAACTGCTGATTCTGCATCACCTCGAAGTAACTCGAACCTTTCAAAATCATCAAGTGGAATTTCGACTCTCCCAACCTCACCATAATGACGCACACGTACCACATCAAAACCCAAATCTCTGAGTCCTCGTTCCGCTTTTCCAATTTTGGTCAACGCATCGATCGAAACTGATGTGCCGTAAGGAATACGAGATGAAAGACAGGGCTGAGCTGGCTTATCCCACGTTGGCAGATCCATCTTCAAAGAAAGCTGACGAATGTCCTTTTTGGTCATACCACTCTGGACTAATGGCGAAACAACCTCAAAATTCTTGGCTGCCTCCATACCTGGTCTATAGTCGCCCATATCGTCAACATTGGCGCCATTGGCGACCTTCGTTATCGAATATTCAGCTGATACCTTTTCGAGATGAGTGTATAACTCCGTCTTACAAAAAAAGCACCGCCGTGCGTCATTAGCAAGATATTTCGGATCATTAATCTCATTAGTATCCACAATCAAATGACGCCAACCTAGAGTTTGAGCAAGATCTGCGGCAGCTTCTAGTTCTTCAGGAGCAACACTAGGCGAGCGAGAAGTAACTGCTAATGAATTTTGACCAAGAACATCATGCGATACAGCAGCCAAAAAAGTCGAATCGACGCCACCCGAGTACGCAACTATTAAAGAACCATAGCCTGCGATACACGAACGCAGATCCGCTTCTTTCTCATCGAGAGAAATTTCCAAACTCGATGTTGCCAAATTATTCAACCTAAAAGTTATAAATACTGACGATACCGTTCAATAACAAGCATCAAATAACAATCAACGCGACTATCTCACAAAAATCCAAATTTTAACTCCAAATAAATCTATTCCTAACCATATGCTTCAGGAAACACTCTAGGTTAGGATAAACCTGACATAGAGGATCCAGATGTGCCATGATCAGACGGTTCAACTGTAAATCTTATAGCCTCATCAATATGTTTGGGATAAATGACTTCAGTGTGACTCAAATTAAGGTCAAGGAAATCATCCGTAGCCTGAGGAACTATACATAACTTAAAACCAAGACGTACGGCCTCTGAAATTCGACGATCGACTAAAGGTATTTTACG
>DBSW01000199.1 GCA_002306745.1 Dehalococcoidia bacterium UBA1332
GTTCGACTCCCACCTTCGGCACCACTTTATTGAGTTCAACTTAGGTGTTTCGAATTGCGGGCGAGTTTGGGTTGTCACCAAATCTGTAACCACTATTGGTTACAAACGCCCAATATTTCGCTTCTATGTCGGATCTTATCGACCTCTTTCCCTGCCTCCACAACGAGAGCAGAGAGTGACTAGCCCCAAGTCCTATAAACGCATCTAACCATATGTCTATAAACAAGAACTTGATCAATCTCGTTACAAGCAAGTGGTGGGATTCACGTTCTTGTTTCGTTACTCTTGAGGCACAACCTTCCTAAAAGTAGGCAAAAATTGTGCGGAATAACTGGAGCTGTCGATTTCACGACAGCTGAGCCAATCACAACAGAAGTGCTAGACTCGATGTGTAAAAGCATTGAACATCGTGGCCCAGATGGTACCCGAAAAATGCTCAGACAGCATTTGGCGTTCGGTCACACACGCCTTTCAGTGATTGACACCGAGGGAGGTTGGCAACCAATCTCAAACGAAGATGACTCTATTCATGTCATCTTGAACGGTGAAATTTACAACTACCAGAACCTGCGATGTTCTCTGGAAAAATTAGGACATACCTTCAAAACGGCATCGGACACAGAAGTTATCGTCCATCTATACGAAGAACGAGAAAACCAATTTGTCAAAGAACTCGATGGCATGTTCGCAATTGCAATCTTTGATGAGCGAAAAAAAAGATTGGTGTTAGCAAGAGATCGTATAGGGAAAAAACCTCTTTTCTACTCGATCGAGCGGAACCAACTAATATTCGGATCTGAACTCAAAGCGTTACAACCAGCACTTAAGTCTCGTGAAATCAATCACGCGTCGCTCCGAGAGTATCTGACCTATGGGTATGTCGGCGCACCATCATCAATACTTGATGGAGTACAAAAACTCCCACCCGGAAACCTACTTGAATTCTCACAAAATGGTCGAAAGATCGAAAGATACTGGAATTTAAATTCAAATATAGATTCAGATATATCCTTCGAAGAGGCGTGCAGTCAGGTAAGGGAGAGAGTTGATCAAGCAGTCAAATCAAGGCAGATCAGCGATGTAGCACTCGGGTTTTTCCTAAGCGGTGGAATTGATTCTTCGATAACAGTCGCCAGCGCGGCAACCACAATGGCAAGGTCACTCAAAACTTTTTCAATAGGTTTTGAGGAACAATCATTTAGCGAACTGCCATATGCACGAAATATCGCTGAGCGGTTCTCAACGGAACATGAAGAGTTCATAGTCAAACCGGATTTAATTGGAGATATCGCAAACATTGTCAAAGCAGCCGATGAACCATTTGCCGATTCGTCGATGGTTCCTATGTACTACTTGTGCCGGCAAACCCGTAAACACGTAACGGTAGCGATAAGCGGAGATGGAGGAGATGAAGCATTCTCAGGTTATGACCGTTATTACGGGATTTCACTTGCAGAAAATTTCTACAGAACCCCACACCTGATTCGGAAAGGTCTAATTGGACCAATAGCATGCAGGATCCCTGAACAGTCCGGGAAACGTAGCAACTTACGCCGGCTAAAACGTCTTGCATTCCCCGCTATGACCTCTCCCGATGAATGGTACCGAGGATGGATGCAACAATTTAGAGTTGAAACACATGGTGACGTATTCACAACTGACTTCATGAAAAAAGATTCAGTTGCCGAATGGAGAGATCGCAACATTGCTTTGTTCACATCAAAGGAACCCGGAGACAGAAGAGCTAGACTTGCCGACATCGAAACGTATCTTCCTAACGACCTAATGGTAAAAACAGATCGAATGTCCATGGCGTTTGGATTGGAAGTCAGGAGCCCTTTTCTTGATCACCGACTTCTCGAATTCAGCTCGTCGCTACCAGAAAAATATTTACGATCAAACAGAAACGGTAAAAGAATTTTAAAAGCAGCTTATGCTGATCTGATACCGCCTGAAATAGCGAATCGACCAAAAGAAGGATTCACCGTACCAATTGCAACATGGATAAACGGACCTTTGAAATCAACGATTAGAGAACATCTGGCAGCTGGCTCCGCTCAAGTCTCCAAAATTGTAGAGCCCACATATATCGATAGGATGTTATATGAACATACAAATATGAAACATGATCACTCAATTCGTTTGTGGAATCTATTTTGTCTTGAAGCATGGGCAAATGAATTTAGAGTGACTCTATCGTAATGCCAAACAGCCGAATAAAAATTTTTCATCTAATAACCAGTCTAGAAACGGGAGGTGCGCAGCAAGGACTGCTACTAGGCCTACCACTATTCGATCCAGATAAGTATGAACACGTAATCTGTTCAGTCACCGATCGAATGCATATGGCACCCTATTTCGAAAAAATAGGGGTCAAGACAATTTCACTAGGGCTTAGCAAAAAAAAGGACATATTTGTCGCTTGGCGCCTACGGAAAATTCTCAACCAATACTCGCCTGATGTACTTCATACATATTTGTTTCATGGGAATCTACTCGGGAGAATTATAGGTAGTTTGGCTGCAATACCTGTGATCATCAGTTCAGAGAGAACCATCGGTCAGGCTAATAGATTTGCTCGTATCCTTACTCGTCTCACGAATCCGCTCGCTCAGGCTATAGAGGTTAACTCAACCGCTGTACAACAATCCGTGGTGCAACATCTTGGCACACCCGAATGCAAAATACGAATAATTCGCTCAGGATTCGACATTAACAGACTCGCAAAAACCGACACAAGTACCAACATTAGGGAAGAACTTAATCTGCCCAATTCTTCAAAAATAGTCCTAATCGCTGGGAGACTGCGAACA
>DBSW01000148.1 GCA_002306745.1 Dehalococcoidia bacterium UBA1332
GAGCTTCGAATGCAGCTCACTTCCTGCGTGCAATGGAACAACACGGTCAAGTTCATGCTAAGTGATGGAATTGAAAATTTCTACGAAATAGGTCACGGCAAAGTTCTATCTGGAATGGTCAAAAGAATTAATCGAAGAGCCAACGTTTCAAATATTGGAGACTTCGAATCGGTACTCGCATACGCCAGCAACGGTTGATTGACCAGCTACATCATCGAATGCACTGTTAAAAAATCCAGCGAGCAGTAACCTCAAGAAACAAAACTATGGGAATGGTCGGACATGTCCGCTGTAAAGTCGAATTTCATCCCGTACGAGCCTGACCGCCTCGACAGTTTAGTTGATGGTGAAACAGTGGGGGAAAGCAATCCTAAAATCTCCAGAGGAAGGTTTGGATCACGTGCAGCGGCCGTTCAAGCGCTATACGAATCTGACTCCTCAGGTCATCCAGCATTAACAGCCGTAAGTCGTTTAGCGCTCGAACGAAATTTATCTGAAGAAGACACTAATTTTGCAATAGAATTAGTGGGTGAATGTGAAAATCAAAGAGCAGAACTCGATCAAAAAATACAGCAATTCGCTGTTCAATTCCCAACTGAACAGATGCCGATGGTAGAACGTAACGTCTTGCGCGTAGCAATTGCAGAATTAAACATGAAAGATTCTGCTCCAAATAACGTAGTTGCTAACGAAGCGGTTGAGCTTGCTCGCCTATTCGGGTCACATACATCCCCAAAATTCATTAACGGAGTGCTCGGGGCTCTGCTACGATAGTTTGCCGACCGACCATAACCATTGGTCGTAACGATTTAAAAACAGTCTGACGAGGGGAGTCCCCTCGTAACCTTTCCGGGAGTTGAAGTAAATGGCCAGTGTGTTAGATCGAGTCCGCGACATTGCGGCCGATAAGCTCAGCGTCGACGTTTCTGAAGTATCAGCAGAATCATCTTTCACAGAAGATCTTGAAGCAGATTCTCTTGACGTCGTTGAGTTGATCATGGCAATCGAAGAGGAATTCGGTTCAGATGACCAACCACTCGAAATTTCTGATGAAGACGCTGAAGGAATCAGAACCGTGCAGGATGCTGTGAACTATCTGGCAGAACAAGGGATCACTGAATAATCAGCGTTTTCCGCTACAGTATCTCACGGACCTTTCACAGTCCCTATGCAAGACCGCATAACTTCTCGAAAGTATTTGCAATGAGAATTGTGCGGTCTTGTCGCGCCAGATAGGTGCAGCACATATATCCGAATAAATTTTATTTGTCGGAGTTAGAGAGCAAAAAATAAGGAGATTGCCAGATAGAACTACCACAGGAATTCAAAGGCGCGACAGTCCGATTAGCGATTGGGGCGTCGGAGACTCAGCCTAAGCTCAAACAAATTTCCTGATGTTCTATCAGCATTTGTCAAACAATGACAGACTATAACTATGAAACGCCGTGGGTTCGCGTTTTACCGCTCGGCGGTCTGGGTGAAATCGGCAAGAACATGATGGTTCTTGAGACCGCAGACGACATAGTGGTCATTGATGCAGGTGTACTGTTCCCTGAGTGGAATATGCCTGGCATCGATATCGTCATACCAGACATGGATTACCTAGAAGATAACGCTGATCGCGTTCGGGCGTTACTAATTACCCATGGCCATGAAGATCATATAGGTGCTGTATCTCACCTTATAAAACGAATCAACATACCGATATACGCTCCCGCAATGGCAGAAGCCTTGATTCATGAAAAGCTTAGGCAGGCAAAACTGCGAGATCAAGTATCGCTCGAAGTTATACGACCAGGCGAACAACACTATATCGGCGGATTCGAAGTTGAATGGTTTTCAGTTTGTCACTCAGTACCGGATTCAACTGGAATAGCTATAAACACCCCTGCCGGTGTGATTATTCATACTGGTGACTTCAAACTTGATAACGATCCGGTAATAGGTTCTCCAACGGACCTAGGTGTCCTATCAGATATTTGCCAAGACGGTGCCTTTTTGTTAATGGCAGACTCGACCTATGCAGAAGAAGAAGGATATTCAGCATCAGATAGAGAGATTGCGGAAAATATACCCGCACTAATTGGTGCTGCTCCTGCACGCGTCATAGTATCCAGTTTCGCTTCACAGATATCTCGAATACAAATAGTTGCAGACGCATGTCTCCATTATGGACGCAAACTATGTGTGGTTGGCCGAAGCATGATCAACAACACAAAAGTTAGTCGTGAAATAGGTCACCTTAATATTCCCGCTGATCTCATGATCTCCTCAGCTGAGGCGAACAGCCTGCCCCCCTCCAAAGTGGTGATACTCACTACTGGGAGCCAAGGTGAATCACAATCTGGACTCGTAAGAATGGCACGTAACGATCATAAGGATATACAAATTCAAGACAATGACACGATCATAATGTCTTCAAGCACGATTCCTGGTAATGAAGTCCCTGTAAACGATTCGATCAACGAACTGGTACGTATGGGCGCACGGGTAATTACCAACCAAGAAACGCGTACTCACGTGCCAGGGCACGCTAGAAAAGAAGAACTAAGAGCACTATTGAATGTGACCCGGCCGAAATATTTCGTTCCGGTGCATGGCGAATATCGTATGCTCAAAGCACATGCTGACCTTGCAATAAGCACTGGTGTCTCACCTGAAAATAGTTTCATTCTCACAAATGGAGATATCTTAGAACTAGATACTGACTCTGCCGAAGTAGTTGATCGTATCGAAGCCGGCCACATTTTCGTAGATGGGTTAGGAATTTGGGATGAGCGCGGGAACGTCATCAACGAACGCCAGGCGCTACAACAGAATGGGATAGTTTCCGTTGCATTCTCACGAGACGTAACCGATGGGTCACTCGTCGGGAAACCAAAAATCGTCTCAGTTGGTTTCGTTCACAAAGAGGACGCACAGGGGCTATTACGCGAAACTGAAGATGCACTGCGACCAGTTCTTGAACAATATTTGAAAAAACCAAACGAATGGAACGAAATCGAAGAAGTAGTGCGAAAAACCGTGGGGAGTTTTTTAAGTCGCCGGACAAAACGGCGTCCAATAATAATTACAACTAGCATTGACGTATAAATTTCTCAACTAAAAAATCGACAACCAACACATCCGGTAAAAACGTGATCGCAAAAATAACGCACATCACTAACACTTTAATCCAGGTAACCAAGGCATTCTTTGTTGGGTTACCAGCTAAAGTATGGTTTGCGATAGGTGTAATAGTTGTTGCAGCTACAGGATATTTTTTCTTCCT
>DBSW01000068.1:0-146 GCA_002306745.1 Dehalococcoidia bacterium UBA1332
CGGTTCGCGAAATCAATGGTCTAACGTTGATTTTGCCCTCGGATACCAGTTTCACGGCTGCTTCAAGATCACCTGGTGATGTAGCGACAGATCCAATGATGTTCAACTCAGGGCCAACCACTTGATTAAAATTGATCTCTGGTGAG
>DBSW01000068.1:488-879 GCA_002306745.1 Dehalococcoidia bacterium UBA1332
TGGAATAAATCCCAATTAGTAAGGTTGTGCCGCCACGGCGCGTCCATTCGATGGCGTGTTTAGGTGTGTTCTTCGCTCCAGCAGACTCCACAACTATGTCAGGACCAATGCCGTCGGTCAATTCAAGCAGTTTTGCACCTGCCATCGTGTTGTCAGCAGAGTTGACAACTTCATCGGCTCCTAGTGATTTAGCCAGTTCTAGGCTTTGTTCGCGTAAGTCCATCGCTATTACTCTGGCGCCAGCGGCTTTAAAAGCTTGGAGTGTCAATAAGCCAACAGTACCGCAACCAACGATTGCGACATTGTCTCCTGGTTTAACACCTGAACGTCTTACTCCGTGAACCGCAACGGTTGCGGGTTCTAGCAATGGACCTTCTTCATCAGAAATGTT
>DBSW01000068.1:1178-5527 GCA_002306745.1 Dehalococcoidia bacterium UBA1332
TGGACCTTCTTCATCAGAAATGTTGTCTGGCATAGGAACAAGTTTGTCCGCCGGCCAAACCATGAACTCAGCTAACCCACCATCAGCCATGAACCCTGCAACGGCCATATTTGGGCACACAGACTGTTGCGCTCTTAGGCACCAGAAGCATTGCCCACATGTGAGCACAGTGTTGATGGCGACTCGATCTCCAATAGCAACGTTGGTTACTCCGCTACCGAGTTCTGCGACAGTACCTGCAGTTTCGTGGCCCAATACGAGTGGTGTCTGTCTACCTGTCATGGCGTTTGGCGAGCCATGTTGAACCCAAAGTGGACCGTACTGCCATTCTTCGATGTCGGTAGCGCATATGGAAGTTCCGGTTATACGGATTTTCACATCACCTGGACCGGGTTTTGGATCAGGTATCTCTTCAAGTCTTAGGTCTTTGTTGTTGTGGTATACGATTGCTTGCATGATTAATTGCCGTGCAGTTTTATTGAGATGAAATTAGACGGAATTTTACACGCGTGAAAGGAATGTGTCTCAATCCGCGTTCTATGGCAGTAATCGATCTGCCGCCGGTGCTAACATCCCAATAAGAAATATTTACCACGTAGCAGATGTTGATAATCAGTGATGTTGTGCAAGCGCATTTGCAGGAGATGGATATGAAAGATAGTCCAAAAATAACCAAGGTAACTGTGACAACTTTCGAATACGAACTCGACAACGTTGGCAAGGATTACAACACATTCAACATGGTCTACGAGGCAGGGTCTAAGCTGAAGCAAAAAGGGACCGTGCTTCAAATTCATACTGATCAGGGTCTAGTTGGCGAATATCCTGAGATAGGCAGCGCCGTAGGCGATGTTGAGACTGTCGCACAATACTTAATCGGAAAGGACGCACTGTCGCGGGAGAAAATTTATAACGACACGAAACGTGGTCTGCGGCATGGCGCCATGCTAGGCGTCGGCGTTATTGACATATGTCTTTGGGACATAGCAGGTAAATTGTACGATGAACCGCTATATCGTCTTCTTGGGGGTGAGAGGAAACCATTACCTGCTTACGCTTCCACTCTTCATGGGGATGAAAACGGAGGGTTGCAAAATCCAGACGATTTTGTTGATTTCGCTGAGCAGTGTTATGAAATGGGTTACCGAGCATTTAAAGTACATGGATGGGGTCTTGCTGGAAGCAATATTCAACGCGAGATTGAAAATGTATTGGCTTTGGGTAGGGTGTTTCAAGGCCGAATGGATCTTTTAATTGATCCTGCATGTGAAGTTAAGAATTTTGGAGATGCTTTGAAACTGGGGCTCGCTTGTGATGAGGCAGAATTTTTCTGGTGGGAGGATCCTTATCAGGATGGTGGAGTGTCTCAGTTCGCGCATCGCAAACTTCGTCAGTTGGTAAAAACCCCTTTGTTGCAGACTGAACATATACGTTTATTGGAGCAGCATGTCGATTTTATTGTCGCTGATGGGACCGATTACGTTCGTGCTGGTGCACACGAAGATGGAGGAGTTACTGGTGCAATGAAAATCGCACATGCTGCCGAAGGTTTTGGTCTTGACATGGAGCTTCACGGCCCCGGTCCCGTCCATCGTCATATTATGTCTTCGATCCGTAACACAAATTTCTTCGAATTAGGATTGGTTCATCCTAAAGTAAAGACAACTAAGGCTCCTGTTTATTTGGGCTATAACGATGATCTTGATGGCATTGACAGCAATGGAATGGTCTACGCTCCTGACGGGCCAGGGATTGGTGTTCCTCTGGATTGGGATTGGATCCGAGCACATCAAATAGATGAAGGTGTTCTCGCTGAAATCTAGAAATCTATTGGGAATGAAACCTAGGTTTTGACTAAACATCTAAACCTAGGTTTCATTCTCTAAGTTTTTGGTCCACTAGATGACTGTCACCTTACCATCTGGTGAAATTCTTGATACCCCGGTGGTACTCTCATAAATAACTGCTTTTACCGTGGCCGATTGAGACTCTCCAGGTTTGAAAACTATCGATGTCCGTTTATTACTACCCGGCTCAGGGACACCGTTGGCTAGACTGGTAAACGGTTCTAGACCCACGTTGTAGGTTCGTCCGTACCAGGGATAACCGTATCCGCCGCCGAAAACCTGCCAATACCAGAGGTATTTGAACGTATCCACTGGATAAGTAAGGCCAAAACCGACTCCACGTTCGGGATTAGTCACGGCATACCAGCCTTCTTGCTGGTTCATAAATACAGAATAGTCCTGTACGCGATCGGACTTTGGCGGAAAGCTAGACATATCTACTTCGGCACCCTGTGGATCGATCGCCAATGGCCAAGAACCTTCGTGGCCGTCGAGCAGTCGATTACCGCCTTCGGGAGGGACAAAGTGATTTGCTTTGGCCATATCCAGCCTGCATTTTGACGTCAAAAAAGGTTCGCCAAGTGCAACGTGCTGCCCCCACTGCGCTTCTGCTTCTTCTTCAGCTTGGTTGGTCAATGTGTCAGTGACGGTCAATACAGGGCTGCCAGTTGTTAGGCTAACTACCTTTTCAATCCAAAAAGGTGTTCGTACGGTTCTAACCGTGAATTTAGCGCTAACTTTATCTGGTGAATCTTCGATGATACTGGCGTCCCATGGCATGAGTGTCGCTTCGGTATGTTGACCTATATCGGCGTTCGCGTAATTAGTAGGAGATCCGCCTGTAGGTGCGATAGTCTGCCAGCCTCCTATGTAGGCATCGTGCCATACGTTATCACCGTTTCCGGTTGGAGGGATCGAAAGCCCTTGGTTACGTATTGACCAGGGAGTCCGCCACATGAATTCGGTATCCGTTTTTTTATGTACTAGTTCGAATATATCGGCCCCTTTGTCACTGACTATTGTGACTTTTAAGAGTTCGTTTTCAAGGATCATCATTTTGAGTCCGCGATATGTCCATGAATCCGATATTCGGCACCCAGTTGTTCGTTCATCCTGATAATGCATGCGAAACCTTTATTCAGAAGTAGGTAATACTAAGATTGCTTTCTAACTTTAATACGCTTTCCCCGACATTTTGCATGAATTGCTACCGTGTGACTGCACAAAATATTGTTCTATGGAACCATCAAAATTGGAATATATTTAGTTTGCCTGTAATCTCCACGCGATTTTATTGAATATTTGACAACTATATTTGGACGTAAGGCGAAAGTGGCATATTCAGAAATGATCTTACTATGACCGAAACTGCCGTACTACTTGTTTTGATCGCTGCGTTATTCCATGCCGCTTGGAACCTTCTTGTACGTCGATCACCATTTCCTGAATTAACAAACTGGCTAATGGCGTTTTTGGGAGGTGTTCTGGCAATTCCGTTCGCTATCTTCTATTTGATTACAGAACCGCCTGAAACTATCGGATGGATATTTGTAATTGGAACGATACTATTGCACATTGGATATTTCTTTACCCTTGGCCGGGCATACAAGCACGGCGATTTATCTATCGTTTATCCAATAGCGCGTGGGTTGGGTCTTGCTCTTATACCGGTAATCGGCGTATTCGTTTTGCACGAAGCTGTGTCCGGAATTGCGGTTTTTGGAATATCTGCAATTTTTTTCGGCGTGATTGTTGTTGGTGCATCATCATCAGATGGACTCAAACTATGGTTGCATCCGAGAAACCTAGTCGCTGACCGTGGTGTTGCATTTGCGGTTGCGACCGGATTGATAATTGCTGCTTACTCGAACTGGGATAAGCAAGGCGTAAAGTACGTGGCGCCACTTTTATACATGTGCATGCTGCAGTTAGGGGGATCCCTTGGAATATTGCCGATTGTTCTAAGAACATATTCCAACTCACAGATTTCGAGTGAATTCCGTAAACGTTGGAGAATCGGTGTGATAGGTGGATTATTTCAATTCACTGCATATGGTCTTGTTCTCACTGCATTCACAATTTCACCTGTCAGTTACGTTGGACCTTTGCGTGAAATTGCCATAGTGTTTGGAGTCTTGCTCGCAGCTATTGTGCTAAAAGAGAGAATAGGCTCGATAAGGATTATTGGAGCCGCCTTAATCGCTACAGGGGCTGTAATTGTTGCAGTTTCACCTTAAGCAACAGTAATTTTTTACACTGATATTTTCGTCGGTAGACGATCAAATTCGGACCGGAAAAATTTTGTTGTTAATCACTTGTCTCTATATGCACAATGACCAAGCGGTCCCTAATTTATTTGATGCTGATATAGCTACCTTGGTTATCTCAAATTGACGCTTAGCCCAATGCACTCTAGAATTTAACTATAGTTCTAATGCCTACAAGGATTCAGATTCCAAAGAGAATTTTTGTAGGTGTCGGTGAATCAACGAGCTTCGGATC
>DBSW01000208.1:0-957 GCA_002306745.1 Dehalococcoidia bacterium UBA1332
TGGTATTCGGTTGATGATCCGCAATAACGATCACTCTCAGAGAGAAAAGTACATCGAAATGGGAGCTACGGTTCTTTTAGAGAATCCAAGAAATTAAATCACTTCAGGGTACGTGTTGATGGTGATATATAGATTGGTAACCAGTCGATTATTGCTGAAATCTAAAACGTAAGACAATTCAGGAAAAAAACCCATATGACTGATAGGCCAACAGTTGTGAAAGACTCTGTACTAGACGCTCTTAGCGAACTGAGTACCGCAACCGCATGTTGGACTCTGTATGGCATGGGCATAAGAAATACTTATATGAAGGGTCTGAAGCCAATTGCGCCTCTTGGACTTGGTAAACGCGTTGTAGGACGTGCTTTCACAATGCGGTGGATTCCATATCGTGAAGATCTTGAATCCGATGGAGTTGCGGTAGTACGAGGTGAAGGTGCTTTCCGCAGAGCGATTGAGAAACTCTCAAGAAGAGATATTTTTGTGTTAGATGCCTTAGGAGATCTTGACTCAGGAACTCTTGGAGACATTCTCTCAGCTCGTGTCAAGTATCGTGGTGCATCTGCAGCGGTGGTTGATGGAGCGGTTCGTGACGCACCATATATACAGGAGGTTGGTCTTCCTGTTTTCGTAAAAGGCGTGCACCCTTCAGCGGGGGTGAGGACATTATGGCCAGTAGATTTTAATGTGCCCATACAATGCGGAGGTGTGGCGGTAATTCCTGACGATGTCATTCTCGCCGATGACGAGGGCGTTGTAGTCATACCCGCGCAGTATGCAGAGCGACTTTCCATTATTGGTTCAGAGACTGAAGAACGTGAATTATTTATTAGGCAGAAAGTTGAGGCAGGGTATTCAGTATTTGATGCATACCCACCTACTGGGGCACTTATTCACGAATTCGATGAATGGAAAAAATCTCGATCGGATCAATCTTAGGAGAACTGTTATTCTCAT
>DBSW01000208.1:1351-4128 GCA_002306745.1 Dehalococcoidia bacterium UBA1332
GCAATACTTAAGCTCGAAATTCCAGCGATAGCCCCTATCCATTGAGTATCCAACAGATTTATCGCAACAAAGAAGCAGAATATTGAGGCCCCGGGAAAAATCCCTGCAACGGTATATTTACCATAAACAAATTGCACGGGCAGGTAAGCGACGAAGCCTACCAAGAGCCATCCTCCAAAATTGCTTATTGGAACTCCATAGTATCCTTTAATTTCTTCGGTCCAGTACCATGCTCCGAGTGAACCTGTTGCCACCGGTTCGATTGCAAGATCAAGCAACACAAGCAATATAGGAGCCAATATGATGGATACTTTGGTGTCCGCTCCCAATAGTTTGAGGATCATGCAAACAAGGGATAACACAATGATCCAGGCGGCAAAAAGCACTATTGGGACATTCCCTATGGATAAACCCAATACCTCTGTATATTGATAGGATCCGTATGGATACCCTGTGGACACACCGACTAGTTCTGACAAGAACCCTATACATCCTCCGATTAATAGGCCAGCTGAACTGCGTATTCCGAAATAGATCAGCACCAGTATTGCTGCTATCACCAACATTGTTGGTGCTGCCCAATTTGTATTTTCAGGCTTTTCTTCCATAAATCCTACCGAAGCGACTCCTCCGACCATTAGTACAGTCAGAATAATCCAGAGTAGCCAAATTGATACGTTGGTTATGATCGATCGTTCATGCATAATCTTGAAGTATTTTCCTGCTAACGATTTGTGCTGACATAAGAACAGTTGGAGTACCACCACCTGGGTGAGTACCTCCACCAACAAAGTACATTGCAGGTGACTTTTCGGTTTTTATTGGTGGGCGAAGGAAACTATTTCGCCATCCATGTGACACCCGGCCATATATTGCGCCACGTGGAGCTGAATAATCTTGCTCGAGTCTACTAGGGGACCAAATATCTAGCACATTCGATTTGTCGAGCAATCCATCCATCCCAGTTTTTTTTAGTCTTTTTCTTATGCGTTCAAGGGCTAAATTTGTATGTTTATCAGTCCATTGGGAACCTATCGCTGGCGCGTTGGCCATAATGAATATTCCTTGTGACCCCTTAGGTGCTACGGTGGGGTCAGAAATTGATGGGATATTGATGTAAACGGTAGGGTCATCAGGAAATTGGTGTTTTCTAAAAATCGAATCAAACTCCTCAGGGTAGTTTGAAGAAAATGTAACCGTGTGATGTGATACTTTTTCTAGTTGACCACCATGTCCGACTAGCGCAACAATTCCCGACATCGACAGGTCTTTTTCTTTATGTTTTTGGCCGTAACTTCCACCACTAATATTCCAGACAGTTTCAGGATCAACGTTGCAAACTACGATCTCCGACTTGAACGTCTTACCTGAGGCTGCCTTTATCAACCATCGCTGTCCATCCGAGTTTATTGAAGTTACCTCAGTCTCAGGATGAAACTTGATATTTTCGGGCAGCTTGTTCATGATCGACGTTACTATTTCATAAAGTCCCCCAGGCACATACCAGCCACCTTTAATTAATTCCATGTACGGGATTAATGCCAGCATTGCAGGTGCTTGGTATGGAGATGATCCTACGTAAGTGGGGTATCGATTGAATATCTGTTTTATGCGTGGATCTTTAAAAAATTTGTCTATGGTTTTACTGTATGAACCCCAAATTTGACGTTTAGGAGATCGAATTAGTGCCATCAAATCTGAAATATTAAATGATGAAAACGGGGCTGTGCGGAAAAATGTTTGAGTAGATAAATCGAAAATGCGTCTACCTAGTTCCAAAAAATCTAGGAAGCCAGCGACGTCGGTTTCGGAACCCGTAAGATTTCTGATCTGCTCTGATATATCTGGTAGGCTTGAGGTATATTTGAGTTCCGAACTATCATCGAAAATGTAACGGAAAAGTGGGTCGATTCTTTTTGGATTAAGATCCCAAAAGTTTTTTCCTGCAAGACTTAGAACATCAGAAAAGAGTTCCGGAAGCGTCAACAGTGAAGGTCCTGTGTCGAAAACGAATCCGTCCGAACTGAACCTGTTGAGCTTACCGCCTGCTGACTCCGATTTCTCCAAGAGGTGCACATTCCAACCAGCGTTTGCCAATCGCAACGAGGTTGCTAATCCTCCTAGCCCTGCACCGATTACAATTACTTTTCGCTCAATCACTATGGTCAGTTTCCTGTTTCGAGTAAGAGCGACCTTTCCATTCCACGCCTCCCCGATGCCCCCATTTCAGATAAGAAATAGTTCCGATATAGAGCATCACCAAATTGGTGATTGGATGGAGAAAGACCGACCAGATTGTATGTGAGAACCGAACGGCTAGCACTAACCTTGGAGTTATGCTAAAGAAGAGTGCCAGCAAAATCCAAATACTAGCGAATCCGTATTGCAGTCCGACGAGACAGGCCAATGGAATTAGTGTCCAACTCAAATTCCATATTTGGAATCCCCAAAAAGATCTTTGGTGTCGAAAAGCTGGGTAGTAGTTTTTAGTGAAGCCTGTGACGATGTCGTTAAAAGTTTCGTACATGCGTACTGAAATAAGCTTGGAGCCATCGATACAGGTTGATTTATACCCAGATCTGCGCCACGTCCGTGCGAGCATGGTGTCTTCGAACAGTAACGTACGCACTCTGGTGTGCCCACCAACAGCGAAATAAACTTCTGATTTCACCATTATGCATGCACCGTGAGCTAGGCCCAAAGCTTTGTCACTCTTAATGTCGGCGAGCGGAGCAGGGAACATCGTAAAAACTACATTGTTAAGTAATGGCATCAGG
>DBSW01000160.1 GCA_002306745.1 Dehalococcoidia bacterium UBA1332
CACTAATGCCATATGAGCTGCCTTCTGCCCGGCAAATTTCGGGCGGAAGGCAGCACGTTTTTCTGGTGGAGACGGGGGAGAGTCGAACTCCCCGTCCAGAAAGGTTCCCGGTTTGACTTCTACGAGTGTAGCCGTCGGTGGATATCTCGTCGCCGCACCCGCCCCGTCGGCGTAGCAAATGCAGTGACTAGCTAGTGGATCCTTTGTTGTCCGTCACTAGCTACCCGAACAACGTAGCCCGGCATTTCATCTCTCGTTACCACCCCGCCAGGCTGGGGGTGACGCGAAAGTCACTGCGCTTTAGGCAGCGAGAGCGAATTCTCGTTCGCCGTTTATTTTTTTGCCGCTTTTTACGTGGTGCACGGCGCCACGACCCGCAATCGAGCGGTGATCTTTCTGTCGAAACCACGCGTCCCCAAGTGTCTCGTTAATTCTATCTCCAAAAACTTAATAGCGAGAATGGTAGTTTATATGAAGGATAAATGTGGTCGTCCAAATAGACCAGATTTCGGATGCTCATAGTGAAAAGACAACTTTTTCTTATTGCATCCGTTGACGAATCGCTCTGTCAATCTCTCGTTTTGCATCACGTTCTTTTATAGTATTTCGGCGGTCTATCTGCCGCTTACCTTTTCCGACCCCGATTAACAATTTGGCGACTCGATTTTTGATGTATACCTTGAGCGGTATGATCGTTTGGCCGTCTCTGTGAGCTTGATCTTGGAGATGTGCCAGTTGTTTTTTCTTTAAGAGTAATTTTCGTGCCCGGGTAGGTTCGTGCTGACCATAAATCCCCGCTGGTGGGTAGTGGGGGATATGGGCGTTCTCAAGCCATGCCTCCCCATTTTTAATGTAAACATAACCTTCAGCAATAGTCATACGCCCTTCACGTGCAGATTTAATTTCTGATCCTAGTAAGGCTATGCCAGCTTCAAATGTTTCGCCTATGGCATAGTCATAGCGGGCGCGCCTGTTGGTTGCGAGTGCGCGTTCTTTGGTGCTTTTTACCATATCGTTTAGTTTATTGGTGATTTTTTATTGTGGTATCGGTTACCCACTACAGGAATTGGGCAACATGACAACACATCCTATGGCGTTGGGTTATAGATGACAAGATTGACACCTGTGGCGATCATCGAACTCAACGGGATCATCTGGGTTGTGAGATTTGGAAATCTAGCTGTTTTACGGCAGCATCGATTTGTGGATCTCCCCCCGTTGCGGTCTGTGAATTCAGACCGGTGCCAGACTCTCGGTCAAACTCGACCAATACGTCAGGCTCGATACCTACTTCTTCAATAAGTCGACCATTCGGGGTATACCATCGTCCAATAGTTAAGTAGACACCACCTCCATTGGACAGCCCCCTAAGAAGGTTTACACTCCCTTTTCCGAATGTGCTAGTTCCTATTACGACCGATCTGCCTTGGTCTTGAAGGGCACCGGTAAGTACTTCTGATCCACTCGCCGAAAAATTGTCAACTAGCGTTACAACTGGAATATCAGGGTAATTTCCACCCTGTTTCACTTCCCAATTTTTACGCTCGCCGCGAGAGTTGACCTCGTAGGTGACTAACCCATCGTTCAGAAATTCTGAGGCGACGTTCACGGTTGCAGACAGGAGCCCACCAGGGTTTCCGCGAAGATCGAGGACAATCCCTTTTGCGCCTTCTTCGATAAGTTCATCTAGGCCTTTCCGCATTTCGTTGACTGTTTCAGCGGTGAATGTATCGATCCTTACCCTTCCGTAATTGGTATCTGAGATCATATTGGTGCTTACACTGATCTCCGGTATTTCACCTCGTACTATTGTTATGTCAACTGGGTCAAGGCTTCCCACATGCTCAACAGTAAGTACGACTTCTGTGCCTTCTTCTCCTCGAATGTTGTTTACTGCTTCTATGACACTCCATTCGAGAGCGTCCACACCGTCAACGGCCAGGATTCTGTCTCCAGCTTTAATGCCAGCTGCTTCAGCTGGAGAGTCTGGTAAAGGTCTTGTGATGATCACGCCGTTGAGATCAGGAGCTGGTTCGACCTGAGCACCGATTCCAAAAAATTTTCCTTGAAAACTAGCCTGGTCAATTTGAAAAGTTTCGGGTCGAACGTAAGAAGTATAGCGATCATTAAGGGCGTCGAGCATTCCGACTACAGCGGCTTCAGCAAGGGTATCTGGATCGATTTCATTCCGAGCGACGTATTCTTTCATAAGGATCGAATAAGCCTCCCAGACAATTCCAAGACCATCTGGGACGTCTGAAGGCTGGTTAGCAATCGGTTGTGGCGTCGGAGTGGCTATCGTACCGTTTGAGAGGATTAAGGGCTCGCGGTCATCTGGTGCAGTAGTCCCGTCTTGAGCGCTGCAGGCTATGTTAGCCATTATAAAAATGACAGAGCATATTAAGATCTGGATTATTTTTGAGGAGCCTGATCGATTAGAGGATAGATTCATGTCACCGAAAATTTCAATTATGTGTAAAGTAACGTCGAAAAATTGATATTCAAATCAAAATCACCGCACAATGAGGATACGCTAGGGCGAATCAAATCGTTGCAGTCATTTAGGCTGAATTCGACATATACATCGGATTACGATATTAGTTGTTGAGTTCAAACCACCACCCCGTACTTTACATAACAACGATAGTGCGACACGCGATATATAACATCACCGCCCGCCCTGCAGCGGAGGGAAACAAGGTTTTATACTTCGTGTAACGAAAGATCAGAAAAGTATTCAACTTCCTCGTGCGATATCACGGCTTCAATAGAAGTCCTGAGCTCTTTGATGCCCCAAGCTTTTATCGCAGAGGTTGTGACGATGCGTGAAAAATCGGCAATGTCTATGTCGTTTACTATCTTGCTGTCTAACGGATCGTTGGATGCGGTTGCTACAAGGTCAAGCTTGTTGAGCACCAGAATTTTCGGTGTGTCGCCTACTCCCATATTCGAAAGTTGATCGGAAACAACTTGCATCTGGTCAATGGCGTATGGACTTGATACGTCAACAACCTGAAGTAACAGATGTGCTTCCACTACTTCGTCTAGAGTTGCTCGAAAAGCGGCTACTAGGATAGGTGGAAGTTTGTGTACAAATCCTACTGTGTCGCTGATGGTTGCTCTAGTGCCGTCTGGTAGCCACATGTTTCTCGTGGTTGTATCAAGCGTAGAGAACAGTTGGTTTCGTTCTATAACTTCAGAACTTGTTATCCTGTTAAATATGGCTGATTTGCCAGCGTTGGTGTATCCGACAAGAGAAATAATCTTATCTTTTCCGCGTGTTCTTTGAATCCTCTGCTGATTTCTCTGGGACTGAACTTGTGAAATTTCTTTTTTGACTCTAGATAGCTTGCGTCGTACAAGTCGTCGATCAGTTTCAATTTGGGTCTCACCCGGACCTCTAGTACCTACACCACCTCCAAGTCGTTCTAGGTGCGACCACTGTCCGGCAAGCCGCGGTAGAAGGTATTCCGTTTGAGCGAGGTCTATTTGTAGTCGACCTTCACGTGATCGTGCCCTTTGGGCAAAGACGTCGAGTATTAACGCCGTACGATCGATCACCTTAACGCCAAGTTTGTCTTCAAGAGTTTTCTGTTGGTTTGGTGTGAGTTCATCATCGAATATCGTAGTATCGATTTCGAGCTGTTTTACTTTTCGTTTGAGCTCTTCGATCTTACCTTTACCGATATATGTTGGAGATGGCCGATTCATAGTCTGGGTTAGACGCGCTACAGGGTTCGCCCCTGCTGCCCGCGCCAATTCAGAAAGCTCAGCGAGTGAGTCTTCGAGTGACCAATAATCACTGGCACTACGGATATGTACACCCACTAATATGGCTCGTTCTCGAAACGGACCTGTTGAGTATGTTCGGTGTTTTGCCATATTGTTGATATGGGTTCTTACAAAGTTTACTTACGCATTGACTCGAATTTTAGCGAGCCTTCGTAAACCTTCATCGATTTGATCATCTGGGATGGTTAGCGATAGCCGTATATATCCTTCACCACCAGGACCATAGCCGTTTCCTGGTGTGACGACTACATCTGCATCATCCAGAAGTTTTTGTGCGAACTCGGCTGAAGTGTAACCCTCTGGTATTGGTGTCCAAATGTAAAGTGCTCCTTTAGGGGCTACTGCTGGCACTCCAATTTCGTTAAGCGTTGCCACCACTTTGTCTCGGCGCTTTTGATAGACCTCGTTATTTTTATCAAGCCATGAAGAAGGCAAATTAAGAGCAGCTATCCCCATTTCTTGATTAGCCTGTGATAAACCGGAGTCAATGTTTGACTTTACGCGCATTAAAGCGTTTACCATATCTCTGTTGCCTGCTGCAAAGCCTACGCGCCAGCCTGTCATATTTGCTGTTTTTGATAACGAATGGAATTCCATAGCAATTTCCATCGCTCCGTCAACTTGTAAAACGCTTGGTGCCACATATCCATCGTAGGTAACTTCGGTGTAAGCCGCATCGTGGAGTAGCGCTATGTCATATTCTTTGCAGTATTGAACAGCTTCCTGAAAGAAACTCATTGGCGCTATTGCCCCCGTTGGATTATTTGGATAGTTGATCCATAGAGTCTTTGCTTTTTTCGCAATATCGGTTGGAATTTCACTAAAGTCAACCAGATAATCTTTTTCTTCTTTTAGTGTGGCAAAATGGGTGGTGCCGCCTGCAAACATTGTGCCGATCTCATAAACCGGATATGCAGGGTCTGGGCTTATCGAGATGTCTCCAGGGTCGATAAAGCATAGAGCTGCGTGTGCTATGCCTTCTTTTGCGCCGATCAAGTTGATAACTTCGGTCTCAGGATCAATATGTACGTCAAACCGATCCTTGTAGAATTTTGCTGCTCTAGCTCGGAATTCAGGTAACCCTTCGCTTTCTGGGTACCTGTGATTAGCAGGATTTTTCGCTCCATCGTAAAGAGCATCCAGTACTGGCTGAGGAGTATGCATGTCCGGATCGCCTATTCCAAACGAGATCACGTCAATCCCCTGCTCTTTTTTCTTAGCGATTGCACGAGAAATACCTACGAAAAGATATGGCGGGAGATTTTCAACGCGTTCAGCAAATTTCATTAGTTTTTCCATGTTGGTTTTGTTTATTAGTAATTTAAAGTTGTAATCAAATAAATCTTAAAAGACAAGCGGATCATTATTTGATCTTTGTTCCGTGTTGACAGATGCGTTCGTTTATTAGCCAGGCCAAACACCTGTAAACACTTCAACCGCAGGTCCCTCCAAAAACGCTTCTCCTGCTTCATTCCAGGAAATTCGAAGGACCCCTCCATCTACAATGACGTCTACTTCGTCATCAACTAAGCCGTGAGCGCGTGCTGCAGATGCTGAGGCCGTTGAGCCAGTGCCAGAAGACATAGTTTCACCAGCTCCCCGTTCGAATATCCGGGCTCGTATCTTAGATCTGTCGATGACATTAACTATTTCGAAATTTATCCGGTTAGGAAATAATTCGTGGTGTTCGACATGTGGCCCAATATCTACGAGAGGAAATTGTTCAACAGGTTCGTCCATAATTGCAACTGCATGTGGGTTCCCGACAGCAAGACATGTGACATCTAATTGGCGACCACCAGCTTGGATCGGATAATTCTTAATAATTTCTAGTCCACCAGTCATATTTGTTTCTACTGGTATTTCGGAAGGAACAAATGTAGGTACTCCCATTGCCACTTTAGCTGCCACCATCTTGTCGCCTTCCATAGTTGGCCACACAGTTCGTATACCCCCTTCTGTTTGAACAGTTAAAGCTCCGGCCTCTGGCGTAGCAATCTTGCGGTCAATCACAAATTTTGCAAAAAGTCGTATTCCATTACCACTCATTTCTGCCTCTGACCCGTCAGGGTTATATACCCGCATTCTGATTTGGGCATCTTCAGCGTTTTGCACCAGGACAATACCGTCAGATCCCACACCGAAAGCGATACGGCTCATTTCTTTTGAAAGAGTCCCCCAATCGCGGTCAATACCTCGACCATCTACAGCTATGTAGTCGTTCCCCGCCCCGTGCAATTTAGTGAACTTTACAGTCATTTTTTCTCCAAATTAGTTTGGTACTAATATTCTATTGTCATATAAATTCTATTGTTCAAATTGCGAAAGTGCGATAACAATTTTATGAAGGGATTTTGCTGTGTAAATAAGCCTGAACTATGATCGTAATTTGACAATTTATTTAGTTGCGATCCAGTCATGTACGTGCTGTATGATCGATTTGCGGGTATTGAAATCATTGTTTGTGACGTTGAACCAGGTGATACGATCGTCGTCATGACGGAACCAGTTAGCTTGTTGTCGAATCAGTCGATTAGTTGCAACCGTTGTTAGGCGAACCGCCTCATCGAGGTCGTAGTCCCCATTGATATGGCCGAGCATTTGTTTGTATCCGATCCCGCTCATAGCTCGATCACTACTGGTAAGTCCAATGTCGTGTAAATGCTGAACTTCCTCCACCCAACCTTTGTGCTTCATATATTCGATTCGCTTGATCACACGTTTGTGTAAAATCTTTCGGTCGACCGTGAGCCCGATCACTAAGGAATCGTACGGTGGATCATCGGGTTTGTTCTGAAGCGTGATGGAATTATGCGCATCGTGAGTAAGTCTCTCCATTGCTCGCACTACCCGCCTAGGGTTGGAAAGATCAGTTCTGTTTGCAATTTCGGGGGCAGTTTCGTTGAGCTGTTCTGCAAGGTACTCAATGCCGCGTGATTCAATTATCGATTCAAGTTCAGCTCTGAGGTCAGGGTCAGGTTCGATTTCAGGCACATTCCACCCTTCGAGTAGTGCCCATACGTATTGACCAGATCCGCCCACAATTATTGGTAGATTTCCTCTTGAAATGATCTCGACAACTGCTTGGCGCGCCGCCTTAAGGTGCTCAGCGAGGCTATATTGTTCGTTAGGGTCTAGAATGTCGATAAGGTGATGGGTTATTCCGCGTCTTTCCTTTATGTTTGGTTTCGCAGTGGCAACATCCATTCCGCGATAGAACAATCTTGAATCGCAGTTGATAATTTCACCGTCTAAACTTTCTGCGATATCTAAGCTAAATTGCGTCTTTCCTGTTGCGGTAGCTCCTACCATGCCAACAAGGTGGGGTTTGGGATTTGAACTCAAGTTGTTTTGCCGGTCTAAACCAATATCAATATGTTGCAGCGATATGAACCAGTTTTGAGTATTCCTTGGCTTTCAAACTAGAACCGCCCACGAGTGCGCCGTCTATATCAGGTTGACCAATAAACTCAGATATATTGACGGAATTTACGCTACCACCATAAAGCACCGGAACTGAATCTGCCATATTTCCACTAAGTTCTCGTATGACTTGTCGGCATATTAATGCCATTTCCTGAGCCTGTTCCGATGTTGCTGCTTGTCCTGACCCGATAGCCCAGACTGGCTCGTAGGCAACAATCAGAGATTCCCAATTGGTGAAGCTTTCGAGGCTTTCCGATAGCTGGTGACTGACGAAAGAGACCGCATCACCCGAATCACGGATATTGATGCTTTCGCCGGTACATATGATTGGAGTGATTCCGGCTTTTGACGCGGCTTTTGCCTTTGCTGCGACTAAAACAGAGGATTCTCCATTGTATGTTCTTCGTTCAGAGTGTCCAACAATAACCGTATTAACTAGCCCGCTGAGCATGGATGCTGATATCTCGCCTGTGAATGCACCGTCAGGGTTAGAGTTGACATTTTGTGCGCCGACTTGGATGCTCGAGCCATGAAGTAGTTCTGAGACTTCAGCAATGGTCACGAATGGCGGGCAAACGATCTTTGTTACACCCGTGACTTCATCAGTAAGTTCAAGTATCTGTAGTGCTAGTTCTCTAGAAGATTTGATATCAGTATTCATCTTCCAGTTACCTGCTATTACGGGAGTTCGCTTGGTCATTGATCGATTCCAGTTTATTTAGTACATACGATTTCAACGTAACGTTATTATCTTCGATCTACCAGTCTAAGGCTGCTACACCCGGAAGTATTTTGCCCTCTAGGTATTCAAGTGATGCGCCTCCGCCTGTGGAAACATGAGTGATTTGTTTGGATAAATTCTGAGACTTAACGATTTCTGCGGTGGAACCACCTCCAATGACGCTGGTTGCTTTGAGGTTTGCTGCGATTGCTCGGGCAACGCCTATTGATCCTTTTGAAAAAGCTTCCCATTCAAAAACTCCCATAGGACCATTCCATAATATAGTGTTGGCGATACCTAAGATTCGGGCATATTCCTTAGTTGCCCTTGGCCCTATGTCCATGATTAAGGCGTCATGTGGAACGTTTGTAGCCTGGTAAACCGTGGGTATAGAATTTTGCTGAAATGTTCGTCCTGTAACGACGTCGGCTGGTAAAATTACCTGTGCGCCGCCAGCATCTAAAAGATTTTTAGCTGCCCCGACTTCTTCAGATTTAATCTCTGCTGCCCCGCCCGATCGGTTATTCGCTATAAGAAATGCAGCCAACATACCTCCTCCAATGAGGATGGTATCGACTTTACTCGTTAGGTTTTTGAGCACATGGATTTTGTCGGCAACTTTCGCACCTCCTACTACGGCGACGGATGCGCCTTTAGAGCGGTTTAGTGAGTTCCCTAGCATATTTATTTCCTTCTCCATCAGCAGTCCTGCATAAGAAGGTAAATGCGTAGTAATGCCGGTCGTAGACGCATGTGCGCGGTGAGCAGCTCCGAACGCATCATTCACGTATAAGTCTGCTAGAGATGCTAGATGTCTTGAAAACTCCGGATTGTTGTTTTCTTCGCCTGGATCGAACCTCAGGTTTTCAAGAAGAGCTACACCGTTACTTTCCAGTCTTTCTAGAGTTTTGACGGGTGAACTGCCATTTGGCCCCCCTGCACTGGTGACATTCACTTCTAGGAGTTCAGACACGCGAATTCTCACCGGTTCTATTCGTAAGTCATCAATAACTTTTCCAGCTGGTCGTCCCAAATGTGATGCAACAATCACTCTTGCGCCATTGTCACGAAGTAAGTTCAAAGTAGGTAATGCGGCAACGATTCGTGAGTCGTCAGAAATCAAGCCATTTCGCATAGGTGTGTTGAAGTCGACTCGAACAAAAACGGTTTTTCCGTCAACTTGTGCTTCTTTGATTGATCTTATAGCCATACGTTTCGATGGTTATTAACTAGTCAGATTCGACGATAATTTTCGCGCTCTTTAACAGTGAATCGTTATCCGATTGGGAAAAACCAGCTACATCTAAAGCTTGTGTCGCCTCTTGAAATAGTTCGCCAATTCGTTCTTCGCAGAATTTTTTGCTCTCGGTTTCTTCAAGTATCGCCGTCACCGCTTCGATATCTGCAGGGTCAAGAACGCGCTTCATGAAAATCTCTCCAAGTCGCCGTCGACTGTTAGGGGTACCATTTTCGATCGCGTGCGACGTAGCCAGCGATTTCTTTTTTGACTGTAACCTTCCTCGCTGAACTTCTGTCCTATCATTGCCATCGATTGGCCATAACGCTCGTACATCCATGTTTAAATGCTTTGCTGTGCCAAGTGCATGACCGAATCTGTAAAGGTCTGATGCAACTTGTGCTGATGCTCCAGCTGCAATTGCGCCTAGTTCGGCCGTTACTCCTAATAGAGATCCATGTTTACGTGCTACACCAATGATTTCTTCGACACTGACTGTAGCCCGTTCCTGATAGGAAATATCAAGGTATGCACCTTCGCAAATATTGAGTGTTGCGTTGTCGAGCGTTTCAAGAGCCGATGCGATATTAGAAAAATTGATCTCTTCAATTTTTTGATTCAGTTGTTCAAAAATTGAAACGCGAGACATTGCATGAATTCCATCTCCAGCATTGATGGCTTGTGCTGGCCCCCAAGACCACCAAACTGTGGGGCGCTTATTACGCTCTGTATTGGCATTCTGGACGTCTTCATGAATTAAAAAGAAGTTGTATAGTAATTCAACCGAAATAGCGTACGGTAACGCATCTGCGCTATGTCCTCCTGCACTAGCAGCCACGAGCATAAGTAACTGACCGTGTTTTCTGTCCTGTAATGTGGCGGTCTCGGGTTCTCCGTTCTTATCTACCCAGCCCAAATGGTAGGACATCATCTTATATAGGGGCAGGTCGCGTGAATCAACAAATTGCTTCAACGCTGTTTCGAATTGGTCAGCTTCCCCAGCGCTGATTCCTGGAAGTATTCCCGGCAAAGACAAATGTTTTCTCCGAATTGTAGATTATGTCGTCAGACAAATTAGTTGCTGCAGATTTCAACCGCATATTGTTATTTGAAACATTTATACCCTAACGATATCTCCAACTATTGTCCGAAGTGAATTGACACCTATGGCACCGTGTCGTAACACTTTGATAATACCGCCATCTGTTTCGCTGTAGGAGATTACAGTGCTTGGTGCGTCGCTACCTCCACAAGGGGCATCAATTGACCCAAAGAACTTGTTGCCGAATATTTTTTCGACAATGTTGGCTTCTTTTATTGGATCACTGCCTGTGAGGTTGCAACTAGTCCCTGTAATAGGTGTGCCTGCCGCTTTGATAAGACTGATAGCTGTATCGTTGTCAGGTACTCGCAGGCCGACAGTTCCGGTACCTGCAGTTACAACTTTAGGAACAAGTTGAACGGCCGGCACTACGATCGTTAGGGCACCGGGCCAGAACACTTCGGCGAGTGTAGCAAGCGGTCCACTGATCTCATTTGCAAGCATTTCGGCCATACTGGTATCACTTACTAATATAGGTACAGGTGTCCCGGGATTGCGCCCTTTTATTTTAAATACTAAATCTACGGCATCAGAATTTAATCCATCTGCGCCTAGAGCAAAAAAGGTGTCGGTAGGAAATGCGACTAAGCTCCCATTCTGAATAGCCTTGGCCGCGCTTCCGATACCACATTCATCAGGTGTTATAAGCATTTCTCAATGATATATAGATTAAGGCAATTGTCCGGTAAAAAAAACGCATATTTACCCGTGACGCGGATAAGGGAGACGGGTAGATTGTGTATTCAGGCTAAACCGCAGTAAGCTCTTGGCGCGCGAAGGCGAGCTTGGAAGATCGAAAAATGCATTTTGGCTAGCCTGTTTTGTCGAATATATCGAGGATTTAGGCAAAATGATTGAATATCCAAATGATGAATCATCGAACCGGGTTTCGACTTCAGATGACATTGAGGTGGGGACCTATCTTGAGATAGCGCAAGCTGAGCGGGTTTCAGGAAATAATCCACCGATCGATGAGCGGATGAAGACGATAGTAATTATTGATTTTGGGTCTCAGTATTCACGCCTGATAGCACGACGCATTCGTGAAGCGAATACCTACTGTGAAATAGTCTCCCACGATTCCAGCGGTGAAATTTTGGATAACCAGGACGTAATAGGAGTTATTTTGTCCGGTGGTCCAAACAGCGTTTATGAACAAGGTGCACCGATGGCACCAACTTGGGTATACAAAGCCGGTGTTCCAGTACTAGGTATCTGCTACGGAATGCAGTTACTTGCTCATCAATTGGGCGGAAAAGTAGCTCGCTGCACAGAGCGTGAGTATGGTCATGCCGTTGTGCACAAAGACGGTCCCGATAACGTTTTGTTTGCGGGTCTTGATAGTGAGGTACCGGTGTGGATGAGCCATGGCGATCGTATCGAAGAGCTGCCACCAGGGTTCAGATCAATGGCCTATACGGAAAATTCGCCCTTGGCAGTTATGGGTAACGAAAATGGTACATATCTCGGAATACAGTTTCATCCAGAGGTAGC
>DBSW01000198.1:0-1473 GCA_002306745.1 Dehalococcoidia bacterium UBA1332
AACGAATATCACAGCTCCCTATCGCCAAACGACCATCATCGTTCACATCAGCGGTGATCGGAAGAACTTCAGATTCAGGAATATTAGACATTTGTAATTATGAAACTAAAAAATTTGTAAGAAAACAACTACAGTAAATCGAGTTCGATATCGTCACTGCATGCTAAATAACGCAATTGCTAGCAACATCTATCTTAGTGTATTTGAATAATCAACAAAAAATATCCTAATCAAATGGGTGGTAAAGGTATATAGAAATCAAATTTAGAAAGTCTGAATCATAGCGTGACACTTGAAAACAATGTATCTATCGTCAAATATGTGACAAGATTTATCTATTATGAGCGATAAACCTGTAAGACTAACCGAACTGGCATCTTGCGCCGGTTGAGCTGGTAAGCTCAGCGCGAGCGAACTTGCTCAGGTTTTGAGCAAGCTGCCTATTCCGAATATCACTGACGAAAATGTGCTAGTCGGAAACGAAACCGGAGATGACGCAGCCATCTACCGGTTAGATGAACGCGTCGCTCTCGTTCTAACTACTGACTTTTTCGCTCCAATAGTTGATGATCCATTCAATTATGGACAAATTGCCGTAGCCAATGCGCTAAGCGACGTTTATGCAGTTGGCGGCCAACCAATCACAGCCCTCAACATCGCGGCGTTCCCGCGTGACCTAGGAATGGAAGTAATTACAAAAATTCTTGAAGGTGGTCAGGCGAAGGCAGAAGAAGCAGGAATACTAATCATCGGTGGGCACACCGTCGACGACAAAGAACCAAAATACGGACTAGCAGTAACAGGGATTGTCACTCCTGGAAAACAGATTACAAACGCTGAGGCACAGCCGGGTGATGTACTTGTGCTGACAAAAGCAATTGGATCTGGATTCATTACAACGGCAGGTAAAGCAGGAATCGCTCCACTTGAGGTTATCGAAACTGCGGTAACTTCAATGGCGACACTAAACAAAGGTGCAGCCCAAGCGATGAGTGAAACAGGAGTGAGCGCAGCGACCGACGTGACAGGATTCGGTCTACTGGGACATCTTGGACAAATGTTGAAAGCCAGTGGAATGTCGGCAACGCTGAAATGGTCAAGTATTCCAATCCTACCTGGAGCAATGGATCTTGCCAAAACCGGAGCAGTATCTGGCGGCACTCGACGAAATATGGAGTCTATGCAAGGACAAATAGCTCTAGCTGAAGGCATTACTGAGCTGGAATTCATGATTCTCGCTGATGCACAAACCTCGGGTGGACTATTGATTTCTGTGCCAGAAGACCGATTAGGCTGCCTTGTAAATCATTTAGTTAATAACGATGTTCTTTATAGTGCTGTAATAGGAAAGGTCTCCGATGAAGGGGAGGTTGGAGCTATCACTATCAGGAAGTAATGCATGTGATAATACCTACACAACTACGGCGTATACAAAGTTTTTCAGCGTACTACCCACTGCTCCGAGTTAATCGG
>DBSW01000198.1:1804-40971 GCA_002306745.1 Dehalococcoidia bacterium UBA1332
GTTAATCGGGTATATAGAAAAACCGGACCTAACAAATAGCGAACGACCTCAAGTACGATCCCATATTTGTGTTCTTGGAAGAACGTCCAAGTCCGCAAGTGATTCATTTCCAGCTTCTGCTTCAGCTCGCAAAACATGATCTCTAAGTTGAATAGCTGCCTTTCTCAATGCGGTTTCAGGATCGATGCCAGCTGCATGGACCTGCCGGGCAACTGCCATCAAATAACGTCCAGCTCGATTTTCAGTTTCATCGATAGTTTCGCCTTCGATTCTCGAGAACACGAGTGGCATCGATTGTTTTTCTGGCCATGGAAGCCCTGCTCGCATTACGCGCTTTTGTAATGATGAAGAATATGCAAGTGCAGGCATCGCTATCGGGAGAGAGGCAACGATTGAACGATTGCCACCCGATTCGTCACGCTTCAACTTCTCCCACAAATCAACCACTTGATCTGATTCTTCAATAACAACTTCATCACCAAATACATGAGGGTGACGTTTGATCAACTTAGATCGCACAGCTTGACAAATTGAAGCCGCATCAAAATTGCCGATTCGTCTTCCTATATCAGCGTGAAAAACTATTTGCATTAAAATGTCTCCGAGTTCTTCTTCCAAACTTTTAGAGTCTTCTATATCGATAGCCTCAAGCGTCTCGTAAGTTTCCTCCAGTAAATTTGGTCGAAGGGAAGCATGTGTTTGCTCAGAATCCCAAGGACAGCCACCAGGGTCACGTAAACGCTCAATAATCGCGCAAAGTTCACTGAACGCATCTCCGGCCTTTGAAAACTGTTCACTTTGTAACATTTCGGAGTTCAATACACCCTCCCTAAGGACTACAAATGCAAACCTGTACACATAATGACAAGTATCCTAACTATCATGTCAGCAAACCCCCAACAAAAAACAACACACTCAAAGACAATCCTTACGCTAACTTCAGTCGGAATGGTAGTTTTCGCTATAGTGCTTCCGTTATTCCTAATTTTGTTTAACACAAGCTACATCACAAACAGTGAATGGCTATATGACTATGGTTGGTGGCGCAACGATATCTCATACAAAACTGGCATCACCGTAGACCAGCTAAACAGTGGGGCAGACCAGATCAAGGAGTACTTCAACAACGATGAAGAGTTCCTAGATTTAAGAGTCAGATTCGAAAGCACAGAAGTTTCACTTTACAGGGAACGCGAAATACTGCACATGGTCGATGTCAAAGCCCTGATGCAGGGTGTTTTCAACGTTAGCTTATGGTCAGGAATATTTTTAGCGATACTTCTGACCACGGGATTCTTTGTGCTAAAAAGAAATATCTTTACTGCTTTAAATAAATCTTTGAAGTGGTCTGCTATCGGAACTGGCACTTTTATTTTAATCTTTGGAGGAATAGCACTTATCAACTTCGGCTGGCTGTTTACACAGTTCCATTTTTTGAGCTTCGCCAACGATCTTTGGATGCTAGACCCAAGACGCGACTACTTGATTATCATGTTCCCTCAGCAATTCTTTTTTGAAGCCAGTCTTTTCATAGCACTACTTACCATTATCGATTACATGTTGATCGCAATTGCAATACATTTTGCCAACAAGCGATTACTTTAGTAAAACAATCAATTTGAAAGTCTAGACGACCATTCTTGGACTATCTCAGGCAACTCGCGTATCGAAGTAACTGTGAAATCAGGATTTTCGATTACCGACGATTTTGAAGAAGTAAAACCCTTAACCCAAACAGTAGACATCCCAACAGAAGCAGCGCCTCCAACATCAGTATGTAAGTTGTCACCAACATGTAATGCCCACTCCGCCTTTACTCCAAGGTTGTCCAAGGTCCTAACGAATATCTTCCGATTCGGTTTAGCGACTTCCTGTTCATTGGAAAACGCCAAAAAATCAAAATACTTCAAAATCCCAAGTTGATTTAGCCACCTGCGATACATCTGTGGACTAGTAAGACCAGTATTTGAAATCAGCCCAACCTTATGACCCAAAGAGCACAGGTCTTTCAATACATTTTCGCCATCATCAATAAGCGATGGAGGACTATCTAAGAATGCTTTATCGACCATTGCGCCCATACGAAAAACACTGTCACTATCCATTACTTGCGCTAACCCGGGAACAAGTTGATCTACAAGAGTTAATATCCAGTCTTCAAACCGCCTATCGCGTCCATGATCATGCCCAGACGTAATCTCCTCGGACAGAGATTTAAATCCATTCTCTACGACATCGTTTGGAACAAATTCCCCATACTTTTTCAACTCCCTGACAATACTGACTGTACGAGAGATTCGCCGGGCATCTGACTTAGCTGAACCATCACGGTCAAATATCAACGTTTGCCAGAGATCAAGTGTAATCGCAGTCAATTTATTAACCTAAAACACAGTGTCTTAGTACTTAACAATGCTAAAAATGTCGATCCCATCAGGAAGTGAAGATCTGCCATTCAGAAACCCAAGTTCTACACAGAAAGCAATCGAAACAGCTTGAGCGCCGAGTTCAGTGAGCAACTTGACACCAGCATTAGCTGACCCCCCTGTCGCCAACAAATCATCCACAACAGCAAAACGTTGTCCTTTTCGAAATGCAGTATTAGCCATCTCAAGCCGCGAAGTACCATACTCAAGCTGATAATCGACACCAATCACAGGTGGTGGCAATTTTCCAGATTTCCGTATCGGTACAAAAGGTATTCTCAATTTTGCAGCAACTAGAGCACCAAAAATGAAACCACGTGAATCAATTGCTGCAATAGCATCAACTCGAAAACTAGCAATGTGATTCGAAAGACTTTCGGTGACGTATTTCATCGCTTTAGGATCTGCCATCAAAGGAGTTAAATCACGAAACAAGACTCCCTTAGTGGGGTAATCAGGTACATCCCTAATCAAAGACTTAAGCTCCAAATAACACCATCCATCTGACTAATATGATAAATCGTAATTAAAGTTACTCATATTTATTGGCTGTATCTTCGGTAGCAAGCTAAACGAGATGATCGCGTTGAACCTAAATCACGAAAATTTACGCCTTATTAAAAATTTTATACCGAGGTTAAATCTTTGAATGATCATTTAAGTCGTGACTAAGCGCCCTGATTTTGACTTTATCGCGATGCTAAAATTCGGCTTTAAGTTAAGATCGAATTTTTAACCGCTCGATATTCGCAGATTATGCGATTCAAAAAAGGTAATCAGTATCTATTTATCAAGGATTTCACTAACTGGTTTTCGAAACCATAAAAACACAGAACTTGAGCTTCGCCCTGGGCTAACGCTGTTTATAGGTGACAACGGTCACGGTAAAAGTAACCTGCTAGAAGCGACTTATATGCTCGCCATAGCTAAATCATCTCGTGCAGGCCATGATCGCGAATTAGTCAACTGGAATCTCGCCAAAAGCGGTGGACATATACAGGTTCTAGGAGTTGGACGAGAAGGTGACAACGCTACACAGGCGCAGATAGATATCGATGTGACTGCAATGAAGAGTCCTGGCGGGTCACAGGGTTTTCGTAAGAGTTTAAGAATAAACGGCATTAAGCGGTCAGCAATAGACTTTGTCGGAAATATCAATATTGTTTTTTTTGAAGCAGATGACCTCGAAATAATCCACGGATCGCCAGGAAGACGAAGACGCTATCTCGATATTCTTATTTCACAAACGGATCCTGCATATCTAAAAACTCTCCAACGGTACAGTCAGGTGGTGACGCAACGAAACCAACTCCTACGAAGAATTAGAGAAGGTATTTCTGAAGAAGATGAGTTGACTTTTTGGGATGACAGACTCGCTTATGAGGGATCAAAGATAATTGATTCACGTCGCAAGTCAGTTGATGGCTTAAACGAACACGCAGTGCCTGCCCACAGTGATCTGACCGAAGGGGACAAACTAGAGCTCGAATATCTACCTAAAATAACGGGCTCTCAAGACAATCGAATACTACCAGCAAAGATAACTACGGGCAAAATAGAACAGCAGATAAAACAAATACTACCGACTTTAAGGCGTCGCGAAATAGGTCAAGCGGTGACAGTAATAGGCCCCCACCGTGACGATCTTGAGATTCGACTAAATGAAAACCCCGCTGGCAAGTTTGCATCAAGAGGGCAATCAAGAACTATTGCACTGTCCCTTAAGTTTGCGGAAGCGGTATTTGTAACCCGGGCAACCGGCAGAACTCCCGTTCTTGCACTAGACGACATACTCTCAGAGCTAGATCCAAAGAGGCGTAAATTAGTGCTGGCTGCTGCGACAAAACACGAACAAGTTCTTCTGAGCTCTTCCGAACCAGACATCCTTCCCACTGAATTCCTTAACAAGGCCCATACATACACCGTTATAAACGGGCGCGTTATCCAAGAAGCAATATCTAGACAAGGTTAGCCTATTATGACTAATTCAAAGATAACCGACGTTTTTACCGATGATATCCAAACACAAATCGAAACAATCGCCGAAGTAGTTACAGCTTCAAAATATGTCGTAGGAATGACCGGTGCTGGCATGTCTGTAGAAAGTGGCATCCCGCCTTTCCGAGGTGCCGGCGGTCTTTGGACCAAGTACGGCACTCCGCGTATGGATGACTATTCTCGCTTCAAGAAAGATCCTTCAGGCTGGTGGAAACGCCGAATCAACGAAGAAATAGATGAACATATAATCGAACTCAGAGATGCCTTAGTAAACGCCAAGCCTCATCAAGGCCATCACGCGCTTGCCCATTTAGAAGCAATGGGTTGCGTCCATTCAGTAATCACTCAGAATATTGATGCACTTGATGAAAAAGCGGGAATAACAAATCTAATCGAAATACATGGCAATCGAACAAAACTTCGCTGCATAGACTGTGGCAATAGAGTCGCACTAGGTAATTTCGTGCCACTATATACTCCTGAGCCTTGTGTTGAGTGTAAAGGTATCGTTAAGTTCGATACTGTAATGTTTGGAGAGCCAATACCGGATGATGTCATGAAGAACGCGCGTTCCGAAATAAATAAAGCTGACTGTATATTGGCAATAGGCACTTCCGCGACAGTACGCCCGGCAAGCGGATTAATTTGGATTGCAAAATCGAACGGTGCGAAAATTATCGAGATAAACCCAGTGAAGACCAAACTTACGCCGATTTGTGAGGTATCTTTGCGGTCAACTGCTGGAGAAGCATTGCCACTCCTAGCAAAATCACTTTCAAAATAAAGTTAAAATATATCTAGAATCTCAAATGACGACTCCATTAGAAAAAGAAATCGCTACATATACCGAAGCAAACCCTAGATCTGAGGAATTACACAATCAGGCAAAAAATCACATGCCTGGTGGTGATACAAGAAACTCAATTTTCTGGGATCCATTCCCTCTATATGTTACTGACGGCAATGGCACAACCCTTACAGACGCAGACGGCAATAAGAGAACTGATTTTGTCAACAATATGACCACATTAATTCTCGGACACCGTCCTCCAGAGGTAGTTGCAGCAGTGGCAGAGCAACTAGAACATGGACTTTCTTTTCCAGCACCAAGCCCATCCGTGGTTCGATGGGCTGAGCTTATGTGTGAAAGAGTTCCATCATTAGATAAAGTACGATTCGTAAATACAGGCACCGAAGCAACCCTGAATGCAATACGCGCTGCAAGAGCTTTCACAGGCAAACAGAAACTGCTTAAGTGCGAAGGCGCATACCATGGGAATCATGATGCTATACAGATAAGTGTTGTACCACCTATTGACCAAGCTGGTGATGCGGAATCACCTAACTCGGTGAAGGCATTTCCAGGTATCTCAGATACGGCAGCTAATGATATCTATATCGCTCCATTCAATGACATTGTTGCCACTGAAAAAATAATACGGGAACATGCGAAAGAACTAGCAGCAGTGATCGTAGAGCCTGTGAACGGTCAATGTGGAATGGTTCCAAGTAAACCAGAGTTTCTAGAAGGGCTTCGGCGAATTACTGACGAACTAGGTATTTTGCTCATATTTGATGAAGTGATCGCTTTCCGCATATCATATGGTGGGGCTCAAGATTACTACGGAGTCACTCCGGATCTCACATGCTTTGGCAAAGTAGTAGGTGGGGGTATGCCGGTAGGTGCATTCGGTGGCAGAGAAGACATCATGTCAATGTGGGATCCACAAGAGGGGACACCCACTGTACAACACGCTGGAACTTTCAACGGTAACCCTATGACCGCCGCGGCTGGCGTAGCCACACTAGAAAACCTAACGCCAGAAAAATTCGATTATCTAGAAAATCTTGGGGAGTCGCTTCGTAGCAAATTAAGACAATTATTCGCAGAGCTTGAAGTTCCGATGGGTGTAACTGGAGTCGCATCACTTTTTGCTTTGCAGTTCACTTCAACCGAAGTAGTTGACTACAGAACGTTCGCAACTAATGATAAAGACATGCTAAAAATCATGTTCATTGGTCTTCTTAACGAAGGTTTTGTAATGTCAAATCGGTGTGCGGGAAACGTATCAACTGTACACACGGAGCAAGATGTCGATGCGTTGGTCCAAGCTGTAAGAAATGTGTTGACGCGAGCTGGTTACGCATAGAACTTAAGATTATTGCTTTAAGAAATGCAATACCTTTAGAAAAATCGAACACCCTAGTCATAATTATCCAAATAATCGTGTATACCGTTACTGTCTTTTAAGTCGAATCAATGTAAGCCTTAACAACGACTCAATAACGATCCCAAATGACATCTTGGACTTTCCTGCTGTTCTCTCCATAAAAACGTATGGATATTCGACTATCTTCATTCCTGCCTGCTGACAGCGATAAGCCATCTCTGCCTGAAACCCAAACCCCTTTAGTTTCAGACCGTCGATTCCAATAACCTCAAGTGTTTTTCGCCTAAAACCCTTAAAACCAGCGGTCGCATCTCGGACTTTAATACCCATTATCAAGCGTATACCGAAGTTACCCCAATAGCTGATCTGCTTACGCCCCCAACTCCAGTCAGGATCTACCCCACCACCATAGATATAACGAGAAGCGACGGCAACATCGGCATTCTCAAGTTCAGAAATAAGATTATTCAATATCTCCGGAGGATGCGACAGGTCGGCATCCATCTCTATGATCAGCTCAGCACCAGCATCAAGTGCAGCCCTAAATCCCGCTCTATAAGCAGTTCCAAGCCCTTGCTTATTCTGACGATGTAAAACGATAAAGACCCCATCAAATTTTTCAGCTATGGCATCTGCAATCGCTCCAGTTCCATCAGGCGATCCGTCATCAACGATCACAAAACCAAGCCCTTCAATCTGTTGAGACTTAACTTTCTCAATCAAAACAGGTAGCGTTTCAGCCTCGTTATAAGTAGGTACAACAATCGCTGTTTTTACAAGCTTATTTGAACTATTGGGCATATTTGCGTCTTCTTCAACTACTACAAATATCTAAAACCATCGATCGGTGTTCAATCATGATGCAAGAATCCATTACAACTTTCATACCAACTTTATAAACAATATCGGCAGCATCACCATTAACTACACCCTGCTGAAGCCACATCACATTGGCCCTTGATCTTGCCACTTCTCTAGCTAGAGGCAAAACATCGTTAGATCGCCGGAATACATTCACAATATCGATTTTGTCGGGAATATCTAGCAATGAATCATAAACCTTCTGACCGTCCCATTCTGCAATTAAAGGATTAACCGGATAGATCCTGTAACCAGATTTTTTCATGTACTCAGACACATAACGACTAGCGCGACCTTCGCGATTAGAAATCCCTACAACAGCGATAGATTTAGAAGTATTAAGTATGTTGCGGATCTCTTCTGTAGGAGGATTAGCAAACATTTTCATGAACCAGACTTGCGACCTACCAGACCATATCGACCTAAAATATTGTTGAAGCCTACCCGAGCAACATCCAATACCGCTATCAGACCGCGTGAAAGAGTCATCTTTGATCCCTCTCTAAAGTACCAATCGATCGGTATTTCACCAATTGTGAAACCTGAGTTTTTTGCCATTACAAGTAATTCAACATCAAATGCCCACCCGCCCAGCGACTGGTGCGGGAAGAGCTTTTCTACCGACTCTGCAGAAAACATTTTGAAACCACATTGAGTATCTTCTATGCCGCGAAGCGCCAAAATTTTGACAGCATAGTTAAATAATCTCCCCTTTATATGCCGACTGCGCGGTTCGTTAAATCTTCTTGCGCCAGTTGCCTCTCTAGAAGCTATAGAGATATCAAATTTCGGAACTAAAACACCATCGATACACTTGAAGAATCTCTTCAGATTTTCGGCAGGCATAGATAGATCAGCATCACATAAAAATCTCCATTCACCCGTTGCCGCCGCCATTCCAGCACGAACGGCCGAGCCTTTTCCTCCATGCAAGGTGTCGACCAACCGTATCCTTGGATCTGCTTTATTTATATTTGAAACAATTTCAGCAGTGGAATCAATGGAACCATCATTGACGACTAAAAGCTCCCATAAGGAATCTATAAACCATTCGTCAAGAAACTCAACAAGGGTTTCCACGGTCGACTCAATACGTGACTCTTCGTTGTAGGCCGGTATTACGACACTTAGGAACATATGTTGCAAATTACGAGTCCGCGCTATTTAGTGTGCTCCGATAAACAATAATCAAGAAAGCTTACTCGCTTTTTTCTAATTCGAACGCATCATGCAGAGCCTGCACCGCTTTCTGAACTTGATCTTTGCTGATTATCGTCGTAATTCGAATTTCCGAGGTGGTAATCATGTCGATATTCGCACCAATTCCCGCAAGTGTCGAAAACATCTTCGCTGCATAACCAGGTGCGTTCTCCATGCCTGTACCAACAATACTCACTTTTGCAAGATTTGAACCTTCAACAATTTCAGTATGCTGAACCTTAGAGTCAGCTCCAAGTACATCAGCGGCTTGATTCACATTTGCTTCGGCAACTGTGAATGTAAAATCAGTGGTCCCATCTGAACTGGCGTTCTGAACTATCACATCTACACTGATCCCAGCATCAGCAAGAGGTTGAAGCAATCCAGCAGCGACACCTGGTCGATCAATTACACCACGAACTGTAATTTTCCCGACATTTCTGTCGACAGCGATACCAGTGACTGCTTTACGAACTTCCATTGTGTGTTCTCCTCCATGGATAAGCGTACCGGGTTCGTTAGAGAATGAAGATGCGACATACACCGGCATGTCATACACAGCACCCAGTTCTATAGATCTGGGATTCATCTTGGCTCCTAGAACTGCCATCTCCAACATTTCCTGAAATCCAATTTCAGCGAGCTTACGAGCTTGATTCGTGAGACGAGGGTCTGTTGTATATATACCGTCAACATCAGTGTATATTTCGCATCGCTCGGCTTCGGTTGCGACCGCAAGAGCAACGGCAGTTGTGTCTGATCCGCCGCGTCCCAAAGTAGTGATATCGCCTGATTCAGCAAGTCCCTGAAACCCTGCAACTATCACAATCCTCCCCCTGTCAAGTTCTAGCCGCAGACGATCCGTGTTGATATCAGCAATGCGAGCTGAACCGTGAACAGCATCTGTCTTAATTCCAGCCTGAACACCACTGAGACTGATCGCATCATAACCTGTTGCTTTAAGAGCCATAGCCATAAGCGTCGAACTCACCAACTCACCTGTGGAAAGAAGAGTATCCATCTCTCGTGCATCCGGTGTCTGTCCATTCGTAACGGCGTCCGAGAGTGCAATCAATTCATCAGTAGAGTCTCCCATCGCAGACACAACTACTACTATGTCAACTCCATCAGCCTTGCGTTGACTAATTCGTTCAGCAATGTTCTGAATCTGTTGCGCAGTGGATAAAGAACTACCACCATACTTCTGAACGACAACAGGACGCCTATCTGCAATTGGCCGACTGGTCATGAACTTGCCACCACCGATGCGCCACAATGGGCTATTGAAAGAATCATAGGTTTACCACTCAAACCGTGTGTACGTGCTGTCTCAGCCATCTCATAACTAACAGTGACTTCTCTTCCCGTCGCCAGCGCCAAAACTGAAGGACCAGACCCCGATAGAAATGCCCCATGGGCGCCTCCTTTCAAAGCAGCAGCAATCAAATGAGGCATCGCCTTGAACGCTTGAGTACGATGAGGTTGATGCAGTCGGTCATCAGTAGCGTACTTTAGTAATTCCATACGACCGGTAGAAAGTGCGTTTACGAGTAAAGCTGCTCGACCGATGTTGTATACAGCGTCAGGTCGGCTTACTTGGTCAGGAAGAACAGCACGCGACTCATTAGTGTTGCTGAGAATATCGGGAACAAACAGCACTGCAAACAGGTCTTCAGGAACACTTACTTGATCGACTATCCAACCTTTTGTTCCATTGCGTACACCGACGGTACAACCACCGTAAATCGCTGGTGCAACATTATCGGAATGACCTTCTATATTCGCCGCAAGGATCGTCAACTCTTCCTTGGTTAAATCTAACCCCGATATAGCTGAACCGGCAAGTAATCCACTGACAATAGCTGCCGAGCTACTGCCGAGTCCACGCGAAAATGGAATCGCGTTTTTACAGTGGTACTGCAAAGACGGAATCGACTGTCCGATATGATTAAAAACAGCCTCTACACCCGTAACAATTAAATTACGGGTGTCCTGCGGTACAAGGTCTGCTCCTTCACCAACCGTTGAAATACTGAAATCACCGCGTGTAATTGTTAACTCGTTCCATAGATCGAGTGCCATCCCTATACTATCGAAACCAGGTCCAAGATTTGCGGTGGTTGCGGGTGTACGCACTGTTATTGAATTCAAAGGAACATGCCTTACTCAAAGCTTAGAGTTAGCGATCAACTTAAATCTGGCTAAACGGAGTGATGATTGAATCAAATCTCAAATTGCGATTAGGCCTAGCAAGTATAATCTGCCCGTGCGACTACTGTACTGATAATTATTAGTCAGTTTTTTCAGTATCCGCTTCACCATATTTGTCCAACACATGCAAACAAAGTAGTACCACACAATGTCTAACATCGTTGTAATTCTGGGTCCAGAAAACGAAGGAACAGAAATCAGAATGACCGAAACTAAAGCAGCTGCCGACCAAGTTGGCGGAATTGATTTAAGATTTGTAAACAGCGAATTACCCTTTGACGAAATAATTAGCCAGTGCCAAGGAGCGGTCGTCTTAATACCAGCTGGCCATATTTCAGGATTAACTGAAATTGCAGAAAAAATTGAAACCCTCAAATTAGTACAGACCTTCAGTGCGGGAACTGACTACATCGACAAAGCTGAGCTTGCAGAACTAGGAGTCAATGTTGCTAACAATGGCGGCGCAAATGCAGTTGCTGTAGCGGAACATGCCATTGCACTTATGTTTGCCGTCAACCGACGACTAGATCACCAGATAGAAAGCGTCAAAGCTGGAACATGGATGGATATAGGCGGTATGCGAGAAAACTTTCATACTCTTGTAGGTAAACGGGTTGGCATCGTCGGACTGGGACGGATTGGTTCACGAGTGGCCAAACGCCTCTCAGGATGGGAATGTGAGATCGTATACTGTGACGTATTCGAATACGATGATGATTATATTTCAGAAACTGGAGCAACCAAATTAGACTTTGACGAGCTAATTTCTACAAGCGACATCGTAACTCTTCATGTCCCCCTCGACAGAAGCACTCGCCATATAATGTCCGACCGCGAGTTTGAGATGATGAAATCAACATCCATACTTATCAACACTTGCAGAGGACCGGTTGTAGATGAAAACGCGTTAATCAGAGCATTAGAAAGCAAAGAGATATACGCAGCAGGATTAGATGTAACCGAAATCGAACCTATAGAAGCTGACAATCCGCTACCGACAATGGACAACGTAGTAGTCACTCCTCACTTGGCAACTAGAGCTATAGAATCTGAATACAACGCTTCGCAGTACACCATGGAAAACGCTGGCAGGATTGTGAGAGGTGAAACTCCCGAATGGATAGTGAAGCCGGTTTAGACGACTAAGCAAAGTTGATTGTCTGAACATACCAATCAGAAACAATCTGAATCAGCAACGATATAATTCTCTGAGTCGATAATTCGGGGTGTGGCGCAGCTCGGTAGCGCGCTTCGTTCGGGACGAAGAGGTCCTCGGTTCAAATCCGAGCACCCCGACCATTTTTTATATGACAATGCCAAACAACTTCTAAATATGTCAAGCATTTTGTTTTGTTATCACCACCTATTTTGCAATTGAGTTAACATTCTGCGTGACTGTCTAACAAATTCCCTTATTTTTCTGAGGAACCAGGAATTGATACAGGTCCGCCATTTGGTACCAACAGTGCTTGCAGTGCTTGCGATTTCGACAATTGCTTGCACTTCTACCGAAAATGAAAAATTCAACAAAATAACGCCGTCTGAACAGATATTTTCTATTGAAGATTTCAAAGCGATAAGATTCAAAATAAACACTGAATATGACGTATCGAAATTACCATCAGCATCCTCAGCATGGTTCGGATTTTGGACTCCCGAGGGAACCGTGGCTAAAGAATACGAACTAAGGTTCTATAGATCACATGAAGATGCAATAAAACACGGAACTTCATACGCCGTCGAAGGATCAGGCGACACAGCTCTTCTAGATGAAGAAGATGCTAAATGGGACGAAGGATTGAAGGATCGTAGAGCTTTTTTTGCCGGCCAAGTAGGCACGCATGGTAGTGGTAGTGTCCAACCCCTATACGGTGGTTACGCGACGTATGGAAATATTATTTTGCTATGCGAAGGTGAAAACGAAAGCCAGGCTCTTGATTACTGCGCCGCGCTCATGAACGCTGTAGACCCACAATCACGAGTTCATTAAAAGTTATAACCTACCGTAAAGATCAACTAATCAGGATTTGTCGTTCACAACCCAAATGTAGGAAAAAATACCGAGGTAAGCGACTTGAAAGTAAAAGACGTAAAAACCACCGTTATAGAGAACGAGCCGCCCTACATAGGCGGCAAATATTTCCTGTTTATTGAACTGGAAACAGATGAAGGAATTACCGGACTCGGAGAAAAGGTAACGGGCAGTTCATTTAATAACAGTAACTGGAAAGACTTCAAATCACAGATACAACTGATACATGAAACATGCGAAGCATTTGTTATTGGTCAAAACCCGTTCAATATAGAAAAAATCTGGTTGAATGCATACGGAAGTCGTCATGATTATCGACATCCCAGTCTTCACTACACTTCCGTACTAGCTGCTATAGATATGGCTTGCTGGGACATAATGGGAAAGGCGACTGGCCAACCGGCATATAACCTTTTAGGAGGTCAGGTCCATGAAAAACTTCGAGCGTATGCCTACATGCCTTCAGGATGGAAAGATGACCCTAAAAAGGCCGGTGAAATTGCTCGAAAACTACTTGAAGAGGGCAATACAGCGTGCAAACTGGATCCTTTCTCGCCGCTCCATCCAGGGCCACGCGATATTCCACTTCCAGAAATTCGTCGAGCTGCAGATATTTTCGAAGGGATCAGAAAAGAAGTTGGATACGATCTTGAGGTTGGCATAGGAACTCATGGCCAACTTACAACTTACTCTGCTATACGTGTTGCAAGCATCTTAGAAGAATACGATCCGTTTTGGTTTGAAGAACCAGTTCCACCTGAAAACTACGACGAAATGGCACGAGTAGCTGCTCATACCAGCATCCCCATCGCCAGTGGAGAGCGACTTGTCACTAAATACGAGTTCTCTCAACTTATCGAAAAAGGAGCAGCATCTATCATACAAATAGACGTCGGACAGGCGGGTGGCATTCTCGAAGCAAAAAAAGTTGCAGCAATTGCCGAGTCGCATTACGCAATGATAGCGCCGCACATGTACTGTGGACCAATCGCTGCAGCGGCCGCTATACAAGTCGATACTTGCTCGCCAAATTTCGTTATTCAAGAAGCAAATCAAGGGCCACTCCACAAAACTATCTTCAAAGAACCACTAGCGTTCGAGAATGGCTTCATAACTCCCCCTCGCGGCCCAGGCCTAGGTGTTGAACTCGATATGAATGTCTTGCAAAGCCGAATTGTGAATTAGTTATAACAATCAAGATCTGCACACGGTTTTCCTTCATGTACAGAGCGAGCAGTGCCACTAGCATCGATGCACAACACCGAAACCAACGGAAAAGCCGCGCATAAATTAAAACGATGAAGTCTAATCAGGGTGGTTAAATTGCAACACCACGCAGTCATCATAGTAGGAGGTGGTCCAGGAGGGCTAGGTGTTGCCGCGACCCTTGAAGGATGGCATCCGATTTTCCAAGGCAACTATCAATTTCCTTCGAAAGAGGTGCAGGCGTTTGCTAAAGCAAACGAAAATAACCCATTGGCATTTGACCCACATGCACTACTAGCGTTAGGCCATCGACCAATCGAGTTTTACCGAATGCGACATCACCCTCAGCAGGATGCACTTCCGATTGATCAATGGACACTAAAATTCCAAAAAAAAACAAGAGTCGACTGGAAGATGCTCACAACTGACGGTCCAGGAGGATTGTGGAATAACGTACCAAAAGAACAGATGACTTTAGGGCCTGCTCACTGGATGGAATTGTCACACTATCCAATCGGAAAATTCTACGAAGATACAGGTAGAAAAAGAAACCTTAATCATCTGGCTCACCGAGATGACCTTGTGCTCTACTACCATGCTTTTGCCAAAAAACTTGGGCTCAACGAGCACATTAAGAAAGGTGTGGAGGTAACCTCCATATCACCCGCTGAAAATAATAGTACTGCTAATTTCATAGTCGAATCTGCAAATCATGAGAACGGAATCAACTCAAAATATTCATGTGATTTCATAGTTTTCGCTATTGGCCCGCGTTCCAAAATACGCACCCTAAACGCCGAAGGTGTAAATCAAGACTACATCTCATACGCTTACACGAGTTCGAACGATTTCCCAAAGGAACGAGTACTAGTAATTGGTGGTGGACGGTCTGCTGACTGGGCAGCGCAAGAACTTCACGATGCCGGTCGAACCGTCATATATGTGATGCGCCAAAAACCAGAATCTCACCTTAAACTCATCAATGATTCTCAATACCTTCCTTACTATCGACGCTGGGCGGAAATAATTTCTGGTGAACAGAAACGAATGGGGCTACTGTATGAATCTAACGTAACGGCATTCAAAGAAAATGGCATAGTGGTTATTTCTACCCCTGAAGGAGTAGTTGAGGTCGAAATAGACCATACTGTAGTAGAAATAGGTGGTGAACCGGACTACCAAATTCTAGAAAAATTCGGCGAATTAACTTTTCACAAAAAACACGATAATTTTCGATTCCAACTTAATCAAATGGTGGTCGATCAAGCAACATTCGAGTCTGTAGACATCCCTAGACTTTATCCGGCAGGCTACTCTGCACAAGGTACGGGTCTAAGTGTTATTGGATTTCATACGGGATGCTTTCTTATATCGGGAGATATTCTCAGGAAATTAGGCTGCATCTAACAATTTATTTCTTATGACACTCCAGACTAAATAAATCTGTGACCAGCATATTAAGCATTCAACGCGTAGATTACTTGCGGGGATTATCTCGAAGCTTTAACTTCTATGACGTGCTGATAAGCAGATAGCGCAGCAATAGCCCCCTGCGACGCCGCTGTAATAGTCTGCTTTAACTCTGTGCCATCAGTCAGATCGCCTGCAGCATAAATTCCTTTTTCAGACGTGTTTTGCTGCTTATCGACATGGACTTCTCCTGTGTCAGAATTGATATCTAAGCCGAGCTGTTTAGGTACATCTAGACGAGGGTCAGCCCCAGCCTCCACAAAGAGACCGTCAAGCATAATTTCGTCTTGCCCCTGCCAAGGCTTGCTAATTCGAATGCCAGATAACCCTGTTTCATCGGATCCAATTAGTTCCGTAACTTCGGTCGAATACAAAACCTCAACATTGTCAGTTTGGTCTAACGCCTTCAGAAGAATGGGCTCGGGCCGAGTTAACTTGTTCCTACGGTAAATCAAATAAACGATTTCCGCGTATTTAGCCAACAGTATTGCCCCTTCGACTGCAGCGTTTCCACCTCCAACTACCGCAGCTGAATGTTTGTTGCGGTAGAGCGGTGCGTCACAAGTAGAGCAGTAGGAAACTCCTTTTCCTGTCCATTCTTCCTCATTTGGAAGCGACAACTTTCTGCGTTCTCTACCAACGGCAAGAATCACAGATAATGCGTCAACTTGAGTTCCATCTTCCAGCACTGCTCTAAACGATTCGTCACGTTTCTCAAGCGATTTTAGATTGGAATAAGCGGTAGGAGTGTTGAGGTTATCTACTTGCTCTTTGAACTTCACCATAAGATCAAAACCATCGATATCTGGCTGACCTGGATAGTTCTCTATAATGCCACCTATAGCGGTTTCTCCGCCAAATTGCTCACCAACTATAAGAGTCTCAAGTTGGTATCGCGACGAGTAAAGCCCAGCAGAAAAAGCTGCTGCTCCCTGTCCGGCTATAAGTACGTCAACCTGCTTAATTTCGCTCATATTTCCTCAAGTCATAACCATGCCTGCGGTATGGAAGTCTTTTTCTTGCAATCAGTTTAAAGTAACTCTGAGGTATGTGGATAGTGACATCTACAATTACATCATTCCACAAGCATAGATGTTTCAGACAATCGACTACATTTATGGACTACATGCCCAGATGTAAATTTGTAGCCAGAAATATTAATTCCGAAATACAACACTAAAGACAAGTTCATAGCATAGAGGTTACTTATACACTTTTTCGGAGAAATCGCGACGCAACACTACTGTATACTCGCAGTTCAAATTGAACTGACGCACTGATCTAATTCTCAGTCGACATTCAGCACACAGAAAGTGAAACTGAAACTAAAAAGTGGAGTCAACACAAAATATTGACCCTATGATCTAACCATCAAATTCGTGTAGCAACCAGACAGATTAGTTCGAATAAACCAAACAAATATAGATCGATACTTACCATGACATCACCTATCACACCTGTGCCAAACGGTACGGTCACATCAGCAAAAGGGTTTTCTGCCGGAGGGATATTTGCTGGTATAAAAACGCCCGGTATCGACAAAAAAGACATTGGCATCCTTTTCTCTAAGCATCCATGTGCAGTAGCCGGAACTTTTACTCAGAACAGCGTCGTTTCTCCGACTGTCACACTCGATAAAGAACGCGTGGGACCCGACAAACAAATCCATGCCGTAATAGTAAACAGTGGATGCGCTAACACGGCTGTTGGTGAGCAGGGAATGATCGATGCGAAAGAGATGACAGACCTAGCATCTGCCCATTTAGGAGTAACGTCCGAACAAACGTTAGTCAGTTCAACAGGTGTGATTGGTGTCGAAATACCAATGGCTTTGATGCGTGAATATATTCCTCAAATTGAGGTCTCAGAAAATGGCGGATCAGAATTCGCCAAGGCAATTCTCACCACTGACAAGCGAACTAAAGAAATTGCCGTATCATTCAAAATCGATGGAGTGGCACACACTGTAGGTGGAACTTCGAAGGGATCGGGAATGATTCATCCGAATATGGCCACAATGCTTGCATACATCACAACCGATGCAGATGTAGATCCAAATTACCTACAAAAAACACTTTCAAAATCGGTAAAGCTTTCCTTCAATCAAATCGATGTCGACGGTGACCAGAGCACAAACGATACTGTTCTACTACTCGCAAACGGCGCCGCTAATGGTCAGAAAATATCTGGTGGTGACGAAGCATCAAAAGTATTTGAAACGGCAATACTACAAGTATGTCAATTTCTAGCTATAGAAATCGCCCGAGACGGTGAAGGCGCAACCAAGCTGATAGAAGTCACTGTTAATGGGGCCCATTCTGAAGATGATGCCCTTATTGCTTCACGTTCATGCGCAGCATCAATGCTAGTCAAAACTGCAGTTTACGGTCGTGATCCTAATTGGGGACGGATCTTTATGGCAGTCGGAAAATCGGGTATATCCATCAATGAATCAAAAATAGATTGCTATATCAACGACATTCAAATTGTCGCTGAAGGCAAAGGCATCTCTTACAACGTACAAAGTGTTGTTAGCGCCCTTTCGAGTGATGAGGTGCGGCTTCGAGTGGACCTCAATGTTGGTTCAAGTTCGGGCATGGCGTGGGGTTGCGACCTCACCGAAGAGTACGTGGTCTTTAACTCAGCCTACACGACTTAAACGTCTAACGAGGAATTTCGCCGTGACAGGCATTTGCCAACAGCACGTGAGAGAGTTTGCACCGATTACTTGCCCAGAAAATTTTCACCTCGCAATCTTTCTACACGAAAATCATACAAAGCCCATTCAAAACGAGAGTCTCTCCATAAGGATGATCATATGGTGAGTTCAGGGGCAGAAAAACTTGTAGGAAAAACAATCGTTATCAAAATCGGTGGAAGCACGCTCGGAGAAGGCGATAGCACTATTCCCGATGTAATTAAACTGTGGAATAAAGGTGCAAAACCGATCGTAGTTCATGGTGGCGGCAAGGTAATTTCAGACTGGGTTGGAAAACAGGGTATTCAACCCGAATTTGTACGCGGACTAAGAAGAACTGATGCCGCAACTCTTGACGTAGCCGTCGCCGTTTTGGCTGGGTTAGTAAATTCACAGCTAGTCGCCGAATTTCAAGCTAACGGAGCGAATGCCATAGGAATTTCCGGAGTTTCAGGTGGATTGCTACAAGCAGAAGTTCTCAACGCCGATCTTGGCTATGTCGGAAACATTGTCAAAGCAAGTGGATCTCCAGTCCAAGCAATAATCAAATCAGGCGGAATTCCAGTAATTGCACCAACAGCCCTTCACTTGTTCCCGTCTGATTCAGGTGAAGATCGAATCTTAAACGTGAATGCAGATACATCTGCGGGCCATATCGCAAAAGCAGTTAGAGCTGATCAACTTGTGTTCCAGACTGATGTTGAAGGGGTCCTTGACGCTAGAAAAAGACTAATTCCAAGAATGACAAAGGATCAAGCAAGAGACCTCATAGCAAGCGGTATTGCCGCTGGTGGGATGATTCCAAAGATCGAAGCATGTGCGGAAGCTGTATCTGTAGTCGGATCGAGTCACATAATTGACGGACGTATCGCCGGTTCACTTTTAGCCTGTGCGCGCGGAAAAGACATCGGGACTAAAATTACCTAAATCAATTTCGTTACTGTCATATAAACACAAATCATTCAGTTACAAGGACACGATATGGAAACTCTCGTACACATCATATCGATGGTACTTGTTGGCTATTTTATGGGTTCGATTCCGTTCGCCAAACTGTTCACACTGAGAACAGGAGTCAACCTGTTCGAAACCGGAACTGGCAATCCTGGTGCAGCGAACGTATTTAGAAAAATTAATAAAAAAACAGGCGTGGCAGTATTCATAGCGGATGTTCTAAAAGGCGCCGTTCCAGTTCTCCTAGCATCGCTCATGGGTGTAACCGAGGGCCTTTGGTTTATTAGTGGTTGGGCAGCAGTGTTAGGTCATTGGTACCCGATATTTAACAGATTCAAAGGCGGAGCAGGCCTGGCGTGTGGAGTAGGAGTAGTTTTGTCGCTAATGCCTGTAGGTGGAATAATTGGAGTAGCAGCTGGAGCTATTGTGCTAGCGAAGGTCAAAAGCAGTGGGCACGCCGCTTTAGTCGGATTAATAATGATTATTATCTCGACCGCATTAATCAATTCAAAATGGCCACTTGGAGCTGAATTACCAGCTATAGCAACCGCACCAGCTCTTGCACTAATTCTGTTCGCTAAAGCCACCACACGCGGATGGAAGCCAGGACGAAAAGATTGAGCGATTTGTTCTCAATCAAATGAAATCCTAAGATTAGAAACTAAAGTAACCGTGGTGTGCAAAAATAAGAATCTACTTATATTCATAAGCATGCTAACGGTTTGCTAGAAAAACATATTGAATCTCCCGTTAGCCTTGCCTCTACGATATAGTTCGTTTCTGTAAATTTTGAATTACAGATGTCCTAGCGCAACTGTAGCATTCCAGTCCTCGGAAGAAGAATAGAAAATGACAAGCTCGGCTGAATACAAAGCTCTAGAATCTAAGTATTACATGCAAGTGGTAAACCGGATGCCGCCAGTTCTCATAAGAGGAGAAGGCACCCGAGTCTTCGACAACGACGGTATCAGCTATCTAGACTTCACCGCAGGATGGGCTGTACTGAACATCGGTCACAATCACCCGGCAGTGACCGAAGCAATCAGAGATCAGGCAGGCAAGATACTTCAGATGTCTAACCTGTTCTACACAACACCACAACTCCCGCTTGCAAAAATCATTGTTGATAACTCTCATGTGGACCGAGTTTTCTTCTGCAACTCTGGTGCGGAAGCAAACGAAGGAGCATGTAAAGTAGCCCGTAAATGGGGCAAGTTAAAGTTAGATGGTGCATATGAGATCATCACAACTCTCGACTCATTCCACGGACGCACCCAAGCGATGATGGCAGCTACAGGACAGCCGCACTACCAAGACAATTGGAAACCCCTTATGCCTGGATTCGTAAATGTCCCGTACAACGACGTGCAAGCAATAAAAAATGCTTACGTGAAAGGAAAAACTTGCGCAGTTCTAATTGAACCCGTACAAGGCGAAGGCGGCGTAAACATTCCATCAGATAAATACCTAAAAGAAATCATGGACTTCTGTCATCAGGAAAACATTCTTTTCATGCTCGACGAAGTACAAACAGGAATGGGTCGAATAGGAACCTTATTCGGATACCAGCAGTTCTCTGGTGTTGAACCAGATGTCATGACTCTTGCAAAAGCATTAGGCTCAGGTGCACCGCTTGGAGCATTCACGACCAAGGAGTTTTGCTCAGTTCTGGAACCAGGCGATCACGGGTCTACATTCGGAGGAAATGCCTTAACAACGGCAGCAGGGGCAGCAGCAGCCAAAGTGCTCGTCGAAGAGAACATTCCTAGCCTCGCCAATGAAACCGGCGCATACTTTCAGGGCAAATTAAAAGCCCTATCAGAAAAACACGGCTTCATCAGTGAAGTCAGAGGAATGGGGTTGCTAATCGCAATAGAAATGTCAAAAGAGATTTCAGGAACAATAGTCTCGGCAGCTCTGCAAAAAGGATTATTAATCAATGCCGTTAGACCAAACATGATTAGATTCATGCCGCCTCTGAACGTATCTAAAGGGGAAATCGACGAAGCGGTAGAAATTCTCGACCAGATCTTCACTGAAAGCGATAATTAGCCTAAATTAGAGCTCAATCCAAACACAAAATATAGTTTGACTAATGATTGGTTTCAGCCGTAATTTCTGCGATACCAATGTAAATCTTAACGTCTAATTACACTGGCTAATAACTAATGGAGATAATTCTAATCAAACGTCTTCACCGATGAGTGAAACTTTTTTCTGTAAAAAATTACAAACAGATTGAAAAGTGACCGTAAAATCGACAACAAACCTTTATAGCGAGAGAATAGTCTCAATACAACGGCCAATGAAGTCCTAATTTCAAAGGAATCTAAAGTAACAAATGGCAAGAGAAAAATGCGTCCTCGCATACAGCGGGGGTATGGACTCTACAATCTCAACCGTCTGGATCCAAGAAAATTACGATATGGACGTCGTAACTCTCACTGTTGATCTTGGCGCTGGACCTGAAATCGTTGGAGTTAAAGAACGAGCATCAGCAGCCGGCGCTATCGAATCACTGGTCTGGGATGTTCGAGATGAATTCGTAAACGAGTATGTCTTCCCAGGGCTAAAAGCAGGTGCAATGTATGAAGGGGTTTACGCACTTTCAACAGCTCTGGGCCGACCGCTGATGGCAAAAAAACTAGTAGAAGCCGCTCGTAAAGTCGGTGCCAAGGCGGTCGCTCACGGCTGTACAGGAAAAGGGAATGATCAAGTTAGGTTCGATGCAGGAATCATGACTTTGGCAGCCCATGGTGATCCTTTAAAAATTATCGCACCTGCCCGTGAATGGGGTATGACACGTGACGAAGAGAAACTGTACGCAGCTAAGGCAGGCCTCGAATTGCGTGAAGTGGGAGATGACCAGCGCGTGTATTCAATAGACCGTAACTTGTGGGGACAGGCAATTGAGGGTGAAGACCTCGAAGACACCTGGGAAGCTCCACCAGAAGACGCATTTTCTTGGACTAGACAGATCAACGAAACGCCCAATGAGCCGGTAGAAGTTTCAATAGGTTTCGAAAAAGGAATACCCGTCTCAATCAACGGTTCACTAAAGAAAGGAGTTGAACTAATTGCTATTCTCAATGACATAGCAGGCAAGCATGGTGTTGGACGTATCGATCATGTCGAAAACCGCCTTGTGGGAATAAAATCACGCGAGGTCTATGAAACTCCTGCAGCGATCGTGTTACATACAGCATTAAATGCGCTTGAAACTTCGACTCTATCCCGTGAACAGCAACGAGTAAAAAGCAACCTCTCATCAATATATTCAGATTTGGTCTACGATGGTCGGTGGTTCACAGAACTTCGTACGAACATAGCGGCTTTTATGGACAGTGCGCATGAATACACGTCAGGTGATGTGCGTGTTCGATTACACAAAGGCTCATGTATCGTTGTGGGGCGACGCTCGCCTTTTTCACTATACGATTTCGATCTCGCTACCTATTCGACTACTGACGCATTCGATCACGAAGCTGCAACCGGTTTCATAGACATATATTCACTATCGGCTCGAACACAATCGAAAAAACAAACAAATTCCGAAGCTAGATAGATAAACTCTGAATATTTTCTTCGATAATTATCGTTATTCATTCGGCATGAACTGCGCTAATGGGGCAGGTAGGTATTTAATGCTAAGCGCGGTTTCCCACTGATATCGATAATGTTGCAGATAGATATAGTCAGTTGATCGTCAAAAATCCAAAGAACACAATCATGACCAATCAGAACGCCGGACATAACGAAACCAAAGATCCTGCATCTGCCGCGCGTGGTAGCGAACTTGCCAATGATTTCACGGTATCAGTTCATTACGACCACAGACTTTACCGCGAGGACATAGCCGGGTCGATCGCACATGCCCGCATGATGGGTAGACAGGGCATTGTTGATAAACATGATGTAAACAAAATAATTGATGGCCTGGTTGAAATTGCGGAGGAAATAGAATCTGGCAAATTCAAGTGGAAATCGGATCTAGAAGATATTCACATGAATGTGGAATCTCGTCTATTTGAGCTGATTGGGGATAGTGCAGGCCACCTTCACACCGCCCGCTCGCGTAACGATCAAATAGCGACTGATACTCGCCTATGGACCCAAAAAGTATGTGCGCAAGCGTTTCAAAGTTGTGTAGCGCTGCAAAGAGAACTAGTCAAGCTAGCAGAGAACCACATTGACACTATCCTACCGGGGTATACACACCTACAGCGTGGTCAACCAGTGGTACTGGCACATCACCTTATGGCATATTTTGAAATGTTCGACCGAGATGCCACTCGTTTTGCGCAAGTAGCAGAGGCTGCTGATGTAATGCCACTAGGCTCAGGAGCAATGGCTGGCGTACCGTACCCAATAGACCGTGATTGGATTGCAGATGAATTAGACTTCCAAGAGATCTCTCGTAACTCAATGGATGCCGTATCTGATCGAGATTACATTGTAGAGTTCTTATCTGCATCGTCACTGGCGATGGCTCATCTTTCTCGTCTATCAGAGGAACTAATAATTTGGTCTTCTGATGAGTTCGGATTCATTAAACTCTCAGACGAATTTACATCCGGGTCAAGCATAATGCCGCAAAAACGCAACCCTGATTTTGCAGAATTGATACGTGGAAAAACAGGGCGTGTTTTCGGTTCAATGATGAGTCTACTAACAACGATCAAAGGGCTTCCACTAACTTACAACCGTGATCTACAAGAAGATAAAGAAGGGCTTTTCGACACTGCGGATACGGTAATCAAATCACTCGACTCTGCAACGGGTATGATCGCAGGTATGGTCGTAAACCCTGAGCGTATGTATAAGGCAGCTACCAACAGCTTTGTTCTTGCTACTGACATCGCTGATTACCTTGTGCGCAAGGGAGTCCCATTCCGAGAGGCATATATTGCTGTATCAAACTTATCTAAACAGTGTATATCGGATGACGTTGGCTTTGGAGAACTCGAACTTTCAGACTTTCAGCGGGCATCTGATCTATTCGATAACGGAGTAATGGATATCACGCTCGAATCAGCTGTGGCTGCTCGTGATGTGCCCGGAGGTACAGCGCCTAATCGGGTTAGAGAAGCTATAGCGGAAGCTAAGCGCATGCTTGCAGAGGCAGAAGAATAGGAAAACTTTTCAATCACCAGCCGCGACTGCTTTAGCCTAGAATCAAGCTAACACATACTTTAGTTGTTTCTGGCTGCAAGACGGAGAACTCATATAGTGGCAACAATTATTGCGCATAGAGGGCTTGATGAGACACACCCCGAAAACACTCTAGCGGCATTCAAACCTGCACTCTCAAAGGGTATGGCGATTGAAATCGACGTTCGAGGTTCAAAAGACGAAGAACTAATTATTCTCCATGATCCTACGGTCGACCGAACTACTAACGGAGAAGGTAGAGTAGCCGACCTAAAACTCAGCGAAATAAAAAAACTTGATGCTGGGAGTTGGTGGAGCAATGAATTCTCAGGGGAAAAAATTCCAACGCTCTACGAAACATTAGACCTAGTTAAAGATTACGGAATCGCTGAGACTAATTTGGTCGTTGAAATGAAAACTCTGGATCCTGGCTGCATCAACAAAGTCTGTGAGGGACTCGAAAAACGAAATTTACTGACCAGTACTGTAGGAATAGGATTAATTCATCAATCAGTTGATGTACGGCGACGGTTTTACCAAGGTAGCCCAAACTTTCAATGCGCAACTGTCGCAAACACCGCTCAGGAGTTGACCGGCGCTATAGCGGACCCCTATTCGTCTTGGATATATGCTAGGTATCTGATGAGCAAATCAGATGTGGAAATTGTTCATGATGCTGGAAAAAAAATCATCGCCTCAGGTCCTGGCATTATGGACAAAAACGCAGCACTTCTCGCAAGCGCAGAAGCTGGCGCTGATACTCTCATGGCATATCACCCAGAGTCACTTTTCAAAATGTTAAATAAAACTGCATAGAAGGCTACCTTACCAATGTCTCGACACATCAAAGTTTCACCATCACTTCTAGCAGCTGATTTCGCGCATCTTGCTGATTCGATAACAATAGCCGAAGAATCCGGAGCTGATGAACTTCACTTTGATGTAATGGATGGTAGTTTCGTTCCAAATATCACAATAGGACTACCAGTGCTTGAAGCAATCCGTCCTCTTACTAAACTTCCAATTGATGTACATATGATGGTGGTAGAGCCAGCTCGATACGCAAGAGAATTCGCCTCTGCAGGTGGAGACATCTTCACAATTCACTTAGAAGCATGTGACAACCTTGAGGCTTCGCTTGAAGACACGCGTCTTTCAGGAATGATGACCAGTGTATCGATAAAACCTGATACTCCCGCAACAACTCTTAAATCTAATTTGCAACTAATCGAACGAATTCTAGTGATGACCGTAGAACCAGGGTTCGGAGGTCAGTCTTTCATGCCAGATATGTTGCCTAAAATTAACGAGATTCAGAAAATGGCACAAATGGCAGGACATAAGTTAGAAATCGCTGTTGATGGCGGTATTAATGTGGAAACAGCTGGGGATGTGATTAAAGCCGGCGCAACTACACTAATTTCTGGAACGGGTGTATTCAATCACCCAAATGGTATGGCCTTGGGAATTAAAGCGATCCGTAACGCAGCCAACTAACAAATCCTTTGAAATCTGAACAAAAAAGGAGGCTCACCTTGCGGTGAGCCTCCTCTATTTTCGTATCTAAGTGCTAGTACAACTGTACTGCAATCCAGAACTTTGAACTATTGAAGCTCAAGGTTCCAAAGTGAGTTCAGGTTGGTCATAGCAGCTTTGTCCATCGGGAATGCCTTGATCTTCTTGTTGTTGAAGTAGAAAGCATCAGGGATGGCTACAACACCAGGCTGTAGGTTCTGGTCGTAAACGTAGTCGAGGTACTCGTTAGCGGCTTCTGTTGCAGATGCCTGGTCTGGAGCCTCAGCCATTCGCTTGTAAAGGTCCAGAATAACGGGTGACTCGAAACCACAGCTGAATCCACCACGGGTGAGAGTCGTCTGCACAAGGCCCTTCGGGAAGTGCCATGGGATAGCCGATTTACCCTTGTCACAAGAAGTGATCCATGGGTGGGTGTTCGAACGACCAACAACTGTAGGTCGGAAAGTCTGGTATGAGAACTTCAATGAGAAGGTCTTTAGTCCGATGTCGGCCCAGAAACCGGCAACTGCGTCAGCAACTTCACCAGTGATTGATGCACCACCACCGAGTTCAGGACCGGCGTAAACAGAAACCTCAAAGGCGTGTTCGCCAAGAGGGCCGTCTTTGCTGGCAGAACCCTTCTGGTAGTCGTTGTTCTGAGCCAGAATTAGCTCAACAGCACCATCTGGGTCGTATGGGTACTCGTGCTCACCAGTCCAGTTAGGGCTGGAAGCGTTGAAGTACTCAACGTGTACAACTTCACCAAGGCCAGCAACGAGAGTCTCGTTTACAAGGTCTCGGTCAATTGCGATAGCCATAGCTCGGCGAATTGCCTTTGCTTGCTCTAGGTCATCGTCACCATGCTTACCAGGTGATCCGATCCACGGAATGTCGTGAACGAATGTTGCCTTTGTTGGAAGGTCAAGACCTTCGTTGTCACCACCTGCGTAAGTGTCTTCCCAGAGGTTACCTGAGAAGAAAACACCGAGCTGTGTGGCACCACCAGGTGATGTCTGAGTGAATTCAGACGGGTCAAACTTGGCAGCATCTTTTGGTTCAAGTGATGCCATGTCAACTTCACCGGTACGCAGCAGAGCTGCTCGGGTAGTTGGCTCAGCAACTCCAACGATCTTAATTCGATCAGTCTTTGGTTCGAGCTCTGGCAACCAGTGTGTGCCTTCTCGGTTGACGATTGTGTAGTGCTCGTCTCGGAGCCACTCTTCAACTTGGTATGGACCGGTAGCAACAATGTTGTCTCGGACCCAATCCTCGCCCATGTCGTCATGCGCCTTCTTTGAGAAGACGTTGAAAGCCTGACCAGAAGCGTTTACGTAGTCATCTTTCCATGTCGAGTCAAACGATGTGAATTCGAAAGTGATCGTCTCATCGTCAACAGCAGTCCACTCACCCCAAAGACCGGCAAAGTCACCAGCCTGCCCATGAATGGACTCAGGTGTTGTAACGCTGTTGGCGTCGTTCATTGAGAATGCAACGTCGGCAGCAGTCAAATCTCCAAAGTCGTTGCCATCAACAACCTGGAATGGAATTCCCTGTTGAATCTTTACAGTCGCACTGGACAAGTCCGATGCAACCTCAAATGATGTGGCAATCCATGGAAGCTCACTGTCGTCGTCAGCACGTCGGAACAGAGTTTCGGCGATACCGATGTTCTTTAGGCCATCGTTTGCCTGTGCTCTACCCAAGCCATTTTCGTCACCGACTGTACCGCCAGTGGCGATAACAGCAGTTCCTGCCGGCGTGGATGTGTCCGGTGCCTTAATCAATCCTTCAGGTGCTGGTGTAGCAGTTGCAGGAACTGGTGTTGCTGTAACTACGACCTCAACTTGCTTCTCAACTTCAACTGTAACAGTGTCACCTTTTTCCGTTACAACAACGGTCTGAATAACAGTGTCACCTTTGACTTCGATTGTTTCGCCCTTCTCTTTAACGATCACGGTCTCGACGATGGTGTCGCCCTTAACTTGGACTTCCTTCTCGACGACAACGGTCTCGACAACTGTGGTAACAGTATCTTCACCACAGGCAACTATCGTTACTGATAGTGCAGCTAGGGCCGCAAGTACAAAAAGCACCGGCTTCTTAGCTAAGTTCATTTTCTCCCCCTACAGGTAGACGTAAAATTCCGGCCAGGTCGAATCAAGTAATTAAATCCTTCCGACGACCAGCGCGTTGACTTCTGCAACACATTGCGCCTATCTCAAGTAGGGGAGTATAGGTAAGTTGTTGGATTGTGTCCACTGAAATTCAGGTGCGTATATCCCAGGATTTAATAAATATTGTCCCAATAAAATGTATATAAGACGTAAATTAGCAATATTTGTACTCAAAATCAGAATTTATCGACAGCCTGAAATTGACGAAAGTTGAAAACACGAAACCGTGTAAAAGTAAAGAAATAAACTAGTGTTACCGGAATCTGCTAATGTGAACATAGCGTAAATATGTTTCACAAAAAAAGCCCTTCTCAATGAATGAAGGGCTTTTTTCAGATTCAAATAATATTCAATCGGACAATAGTGATACACCACGCTTATCGAGAGTTCTAATCTCTCTAGCAGTGAGTTTAATGCGATGGCGTTGACCATCTATAACAACCCATTTATTCTGCAGGTTTGGCTTAGAAATCTTACGCGTTGCGTTCAGAGCATGTGACCTGTTATGACCGAACATAGGCTTAGGGCGGGGGCCCAGTCCAAGTTTTGATCGGATTTGGTCGGGACTTGGCATAAATAATAAACTCGTAGATGTAATTACAGTTGAAAGGAACGGTTCGATCGATAAAACCTACTAACGATCAAGGCACAGCCGTGTTTCAGGCTGTAAGACTTAACGGTAGCATGCCAGCAAACCCGTAACAACAAAAAACCTAAGCCGTAATCAGGCAACATTGGATCTCGTAAACACGCAAACCTTTTCTAATTGATAAAAACTACGACTAGGGATCATGAATAAACCAGAAACGAAAATTTCCAGTAAAACGTCTTTTAGGTTAACCAACATGATCCGAGGGGCCGCGATGGCGCTGGATGCAAACCGAGAAACTATCAACGCTCTCAATGTATTTCCTGTCCCAGACGGCGACACCGGCACGAACATGCTGCTTTCCCTGAGATCAGTAATAGAACAGCTACCAGACGGCACCTCAGAATCTGCCAATGAAGTCGCAAAAATTGTCGCAAGATCAGCATTATTGGGAGCAAGAGGAAACTCGGGGCTCATTCTCGCTCAATATTTCAAGGGATTATCTGAAGCGATAGGTGAAGACACCGAACTTACAGGTGAGCACTTCGCTAAATCTATACGCCATGCAAGCGATAGCGCATACAAAGCTCTACCGAATCCTGTAGAAGGGACAATGCTAACTGTCTACCGAGAATGCGCGGAAATCTCAGAAACTGCTGCTGCGCAAAATCCGGACCTTGAAAGCGTAATGTCTATTGTTGCCGTTGAAGCATTAAAGTCGGTCCAACGCACACCTCAGCTATTACCCATTCTCGCGGAAGCGGAGGTGGTTGATTCAGGTGGATTTGGTTTCGCAGTAATGATCGATGGAGCACTACGTTCGCTAAAAGGCGAAGATCCCATCGGAAGAAAAATACCTGTCCCAATGCCAAACGACTCCAAATTCACCGGTGCTATAAAAACTGATTTTGTTAACGCATCGGAAGAAATAGAATGGGGTTATTGCACGGTTTTCGCAATCGAGTCAGAAAATATCGATATCAATAAACTCAGAGATCAAATAGCTAAAATTGGCAGGTCCGCTGTTGTTGATGGAGCTGACGGAATCGCCAAAGTTCATGTTCATATGGAGGATCCTGGACTAGCGCTGACAATGGGGCTTGATTACGGCCAATTATCAAACATTGAAATCGCTAATATGGATACTCAGGCGTCTGACTGGGCTGCTGATAGGCGAGAAGACACTAGTTCAGAAGACACAAATCTACTTCCTGTAGCGGTTGTAGCCGTTGCTGTCGGCGCTGGCCTTAAGGATCTAATTATCAGCACGGGTATGGGGGCAACTTCAGTTCTAGAGGGCGGAGATACGATGAACCCATCGGTATCGGACCTGCTTGCCGCTGTTGAAGCTGCACCATCGGAAAACGTAATACTTTTACCGAATAACAAAAATATCATTCCGGCGGCGCTGGAAGTTCCAACTTTGACCAATAAAGATGTTCGTGTGATACAAACCCTTTCAATTCAGACCGGTGTTGCAGCTTTGTTGGAATTCAATAACACACACGATATTAATGAAAACCAAAAAGCGATGAACAGCGTACTAAGTGAAATCGGAGATGGACGCGTTTGCATAGCAACGCGAGATGCAAATGTCTACGGTAACAAAATCAAAAAAGGCATGGCATTTGCCACTTTCAATGAAGAAATAATCGCAGTTGGAAGCGAACCTTTTTCAGTACTGACGGAGCTCATTGAAGCCAAAGGTGAAGATGCTGAAATAATAACCATATACACTGGAGATTCAATCGAAAAAGATGGAATCGAATCGACCGATAAACTATTACGTAACAAATTTGGTGACTTAGAAATAGAAGTCATATATGGGGGCCAACCTCACTACGACTTTCTAGTTGCGGTAGAGTAGCCTGACACCCAAATCGTGATTTGGTTGATTTACCAAAGCTAAGAGACTATATAAAAAGATTTCTAATTGTATTGGAGCACAAACAAATATGAGCATCGCGGTTGTAACAGATAGCACCTCTGATCTTCCAGTCAATATCGCCAGTCATCACAATATTTCGGTCGTGCCGCTTAACGTTCATATCCAGGACGATACATTCAGGGACGGGATCGACATATCCGCTGCGGAAATGTACCGCAAATTACCTGACCAAAAAGTCATTCCCACTACCTCAGCGCCATCAGTCGGAACTTTTTTGGAATTCTACGAACGATTGGCAGAGACACACGATGAAATAATCTCAATTCACCTGAGCAGCAAGCTTAGCCTGACTCATGGATCTGCCGTAAATGCGGCAAAAGAAATGCAGTCAAAAGGCACATTGGTCAAGGTAGTAGATACTGCACAAGCTTCTATGGCGCTTGGATGGACAGCAGTTGAAGTAGCCGAACTCGTTGCAAAAGGCGGAACGATTGATGAAGCCGTAATCAGGGCTGAGAATGCAGCCGGGAGGGCGTCATTTGTCGGCATGGTCGACACTTTGGAGTATCTAGTTCGCGGTGGCAGGATAGGAAAGGCTAAAGGATTTGTAGGGTCACTTCTAAAATTTCGCCCAATCCTTACACTAATCGAAGGAGAAGTACACCCGGTATCAAGAGTTCGTAACCGAGGTAAAGGCATTGCAGAATTAAAAACAATGATCGGCGATGCAGCACCACTTAGCAAACTCGCTGTACTGTATACGACTGAAGAAGATCTGGCGCGTGAAATCGCTATTTCAGTAACTGATTACGCACCAGACGGAGAGCCCATAGTTGCCCAACTTGGTCCAGTCGTGGGTAATTATCTTGGCCCAGGAGCTCTGGGATTCGGACTTATAAGGTCTGCAAGTAGCGCATGAACTCGGGGGAACTCGAAACGGGTTACAGCCCTACCTCTCAATTGGATCGCAACAGCAAGCCCAGTCGAGAGTTAAGAGCACTAAAAAATATTCTCGAGTTAGAACAAAAACTCGAGTTTACAAACCGCGCGGTTATGGGAGGGCTCGATAGTTTTATTGAGCAGATGCCAAAGTCCATGCGGTGGATTCTTAAGGTTGAGCCTTTATCGGGATCACGCTACGCAGTTTTAGAACCAGGTCAACGACATCGTTGGGCATCTTTGGTATTGGCAAGATTGAACATAGCAACAGTCGAACAAAACAATTCAAGAGTTGCTAAAAAATCGGGAACAAAAAAAGTATCTAAGAAAAGAGTCAACAACCATAAGAATTACACTCTGGAGACGGCGCTAGAAAATTTAAAATTTATTCACAAATCCACTCGCCAAAAACTCAAAAAGCTCGGCGTAGGAAACCTGAGAGATATTATCCATCTATTCCCTAAAAGGCACATTGATTACTCTCAGGTGACAAAAGTCGTCGACGCGACAGTTGGGGAACAGGTGACAGTTGCTGGCAGGGTAATACGAACAGAGATTGCAAAGATAGGCCCACGGCCCGGTGCAGCTAAAATTTTCATTAACGACGGCTCCGGAGTGCTAGAAGCAACCTTTTTTAGGCAGGCTTACCTCGCAGGCAAATTCAAGCAAGGTGCGTTAGTGGCTTTCTCTGGCGAAATCAGAAAATTCAATAGCCGCTATCAAATGCAAAACCCTGAGTACGACCTGATACCTAGCAATTCACTATCTGCAAGTATCAAAGATGATACTCATATGACCCATGCAGGCAATCTACTGCCAGTCTACCCATCAACTGAGGGGCTATTGCAACGATCAATAAGAACGGCAACACGTAAATCACTCGACTATGGGCTGCCTTTAGTAAAAGAGTTTCTTTCTGACGAATTAAGAAAGAGACATTCTTTCGAAAACCTAACTAAATCAATTGAGTCTATGCACTACCCAAGTTCACCGATGGATTATTCTGAAGCACGCCGCAGAATGGCTTTTGATGAATTATTCATATACCAACTTGCAGCTTTAAAGAAGAAAACTGAATGGCAGAATCAGATTGATGGCATTGCTATCAACCATGTGAAGGCTCGACCCGTAATCGATGCGTTCCTAAATTCCCTTGGATTCGATCTAACAAAAGACCAACAAAACGCATTAAATCAATTGGTTAAAGATATGGGTTCTGGAGTTCCAATGGGCAGACTCCTGCAAGGTGAGGTAGGTAGCGGAAAAACAGTGGTAGCCCTAGCATCACTTCTAGCCGTAAACGCATCAGGATATCAAGGCACGCTGATGGCGCCTACCGAGGTACTCGCCGAACAACATTTTCTAAACGCTTCCAATCAAATAAATGCAGAATCTATGTCCAATGAACCAAAGGAGGCGGTACTTCAAGCGAATCTACCGGGCAGTATAGATACCAAGATAACCATAGTGCTACTTATCGGTAGTCTAAAGCCCTCAATCAAAAAACGAGTGCAGCAAATAATCACGAATGGCGACGCAGATTTGATTATTGGGACACATGCTCTATTGCAAGAACAAATTTCAATCCCGAAGCTCGGACTTGCCGTCGTGGATGAGCAACACCGTTTTGGTGTAGAGCAACGAAGTGGGCTAACACGTCGGAAACCTCGCCCTCATCTTCTAGCAATGTCAGCAACACCAATTCCAAGAACGTTATCTCTAACAATATATGGTGATCTGGACATAACCACGCTCAAATTACTACCAAAAGGTCGTAAACCGATCAACACAACCCTCGCCAATAACGAAACTACCAAAAAAGACGCTTACGAAATCGTTCGCAGAGAAGTTGCTAAAGGGAGACAAGCATTCGTAGTTTGCCCACTGATTGAACCATCTGATTCAGTAGACGCAGCCTCTGCGATTCAAGAATTCGAGCGACTATCCAACAATGAATTAAGAGAATTGCAAATAGGTCTGCTGCATGGGCGTATGAGCCTTGCAGAAAAGCAGGACGTAATGGAGAAATTCCGGCACAAATCTATAGATGTATTGGTCGCAACGCCTGTTATTGAAGTAGGAGTAGATATCCCCAATGCCACAGTGATGATAATCATGAGTGCAGACCGATTCGGACTCGCGCAATTGCATCAACTAAGGGGGCGTGTGGGAAGAGGTGGAAATAAAAGTTTCTGTGTGTTGTTACCAAATTCACAAGGAAAAACAGCAAACAGCCGTATCCAGGCTATATTAGATCACACCGACGGATTTAAGCTTGCCGAAGAGGATCTGCGCATTAGAGGACCTGGTGACTACATCGGAACTCGCCAAAGCGGTTGGGACGAATTAAAAGTGGCCACAATTGACGATACAACTCTACTACTTATAGCACGTAGTGAAGCTTTGAACTTAATAAAAAATGGGACACTTGATGCAATTATCTCCAACGAATCGCTATCCAGACAACTTGAGAGAGTTACTTCAAGCCAGTTCACAGAGTTTTCGTAAATCAAAACCATAATCTCTTATCCACTATATAAACACACAGATCTATGAAAAATAAAAAAATTCTTATAACTGGCATGAGCGGACTAATTGGCGGTCTGGTTGGACGAAAATTAGCAGAAGATTATGATGTCTCTGCGTTGGGACGTTCTAAGGTCGCAGATTTCCCTACTACAGTAGTAGATATAGGTAATCACATAGAAGGAATCATACCTGCTCTAGAGGATGTAGAAACTGTCGTGCACATGGCAGCATCACGAGGTGACGTACCCGCAGAAACTCACATAAAAGCAAATATAACTGGTGTTTACAATCTCTTTGAGGCATGCCGATTAGCTGGCGTCAAGCGGATTGTTGCTGCAAGTACCGGAGCAGTGGTAGCAGGTTACGAAAAAGATGAACCATTCAAATCACTGGTTCATGAACCAGGCTTCAAAATCCCAGACAAACGACCAATGATCACAATCGATACTCCAATTCGACCTACAAACATTTATTCCGTTTCGAAAATGTTCACTGAAAATCTAGGGAAAATGTATTCAGAACAATATGGAATATCGATAATCTGTGTTCGAATTGGCAAAGTCGAGATAAATGACGTGCCGTTAAATGCTCGTAATGCATCCGTCTGGTGCAGTCACCGTGACATAGTCCAAATGGTCACTAAAGCGGTTCACGCACCAAAAGATTTAACGTACGCAGTGTTATTTGCATGTTCTGAAAATCCAACTAGATATAGAGACATCGAACACGCACGCAAATTGGTTGGGTTCGTACCCAATGACAGCGCTGCCGACCACGGTTACTAAACCAAACTACATTTTATCCGCTATGACAGGGCGACAATATGCCTATAAACCCTAAAAACGATCCTCCGACCGAATTCACACCTCCCCCTAACCTTAAACGGACTAAAAAAGGATTAGTAATCATTAACACCGGAGACGGCAAAGGAAAAACAACTGCAGGTTTTGGGATGATGATCAGAGCTTGGGGACGCGATATGAGAACTATGGCTATCCAGTTCATAAAAAATGAAAAGTCAAAATACGGTGAGCAGTTAGCGGCTGAAAGAATCGGCATAGAAATGATTCCAGCTGGACGGGGATTCAGCTGGACTTCCAAAGATCTTTCAGAAGATGAAGCTCTAGCTCAGAACGGATGGCGAATTGCAAAAGAAAAGATAATCTCTGGCGACTACGACGTAATCATGCTTGATGAAATTACTTATCCAATCACCTGGGGATGGATTGACATAGATGAAGTACTAGAAATGATCGCATCGAAACCAAAAATGTTAAATCTCATAATCACTGGTAGAGATGCCCACGAAAAGCTTGTGGAGGTCGCAGATCTTGTAACCGAAATGAAAGAAATCAAACACCCCTATACGGATCAAGGAATCCCTGCCCAAAAAGGTGTTGAATTTTAACTAAGACTAAATTGTCCTTCGTACGCATTTCGGAAATAAAGCGGAAGCAAAAATCAGGTAAACAAACTACTTTTATCGGATCATACTGACTCAACGACCGAATCGATGGTTAAATCTCATAGGGCAATAATCCAATAATTCTTTATTGCATTACCTGACCTCCATCACACTGGATGGTCTGACCCGTGATGTTGCGAGCCTCATCGGAAGCAAGAAAAGTGACCAATGCTCCTATGTCTTCAGGGGTCTGAGGCCGTCCCATTGGTATGACCTCTTTCAAGGCGCCCATAAATACTTCGTATTTATCCTGACCGACAACCGCCTCATCTCCTAACGCTTCGCGTTCTTTCATCCAGTCCTGATGAAACTGAGTCCAAATGCGACCCGGAGCAACGGCATTAACATTGATATTTTCAAGGGCAAATTCCCGAGCAAGAGCTTGAGTATAAGCAACAACTGCCATCTTCGTTGTAGCGTAGTAAGCAGTCTGATACTTCGCAGCTTTAGCCGCAACTGACGAAATGTTAATAATCTTCCCGGATCTGCGCGCCCTCATTTGAGGCAATACCGCTTCAGTGACGTCAGATAACCCTTTAACGTTAATCTGCCAGGTAAATTCCCAGTCCACGTCTCGAAATCCAGTTCCAGTTGAACCCGGTGCTCCGGCAACACCTGCGTTATTCACAAGGATGTTTATTCCACCTGACTCTTCAGTGAGTTTCTCTACAGCTTGAATTACTGAATCTTTATCAGCAACATCCATACCCGCTGTATATGCCTTACGACCAAGAGCTGAAACTCGTTGTGCGACTTCAACAGCATTTTCATGGTTTAAATCAGCTATCGCAATGTCAGCACCCTGCCCGGCCAATTTCATCACAATACCCAAACCAAGTCCCTGGCCGCCACCAGTCACCAACGCTACTTTTCCGCTCAAATCTGCAAACATAATTTCATTTCTTTCTGTTTTTAAAAATAGGTGCTGGTTTCCAAAGCTAAAATTCTTAACCATTGAAAAATTATTAGAAACAAATCTATCAAGAATTTTGCATAATTCGTGATGTCGATAAAACTTTGTTTAAAGCTTATTGACCAAGGATATTTTTTATAACTAAACGACTCCCAAATTATCTGGTACAGCGGTAATATGCTCTTGAATTCATCCACCAAAAACAGGTGCAAATAAAGTAAATCAATGACAACACTCGTAACCTCAAACACCGTATTCAAACCAGTGCCAGGTTGGGCTAAAGTGCCACATGGTCTATGGTTACGCGAAGCATGTGCTGTGGCTGTCGATAACCAAGACAATGTTTTCGTATTTAATCGAGGAAATCAGCCAATCTTAGTGTTTGATCCAGATGGAAACGTTATTGACATGTGGGGGAACGATAATCCACCAGATGCTGTAAGGATTATCCGTGACCCTTATGGCAACTCAATGCAATTTTATGACACATGGTTCACACGACCGCATGCCATAACAATCGATCATGAACAAAACGTCTGGCTAGTAGACGACACTGGTCATCAAATCAACAAGATGAGCAAATCCGGAAAGTACCTAATGCAGATTGGTGATGGAACGCCTGCTGAACCGCAAAGTGGTGAAATGTTCAACAAACCTACAGATGTTGCTATTTCAAAAACGACGGGAGATATTTTCATATCGGATGGTTATGGAAACTCAAGAATCCATCGCTTAGATAAATATGGTAATCACATCTTGTCTTGGGGAACACCAGGTACTGATCCTGGTGAATTCAACTTACCGCATAACCTCGCGTTAATAGACGACGCGGAAGTAATCGTATGCGACCGTGAAAGCCACCGTGTACAAGTATTCACAGTGGATGGTGAATTTCTTAGAGAATGGAATGCGCATAAAGCCGTCGCTGTAGAAGTAACAGGTACAGGTGATGATGTTCGCATTTACGTTGCAGAACAAGGCCCAACTAACGGATCACCAACTCGAGGAAACGCGAACACCGGGAACCGTATAGCTATTTACGACCGCGAAGGAAATCGATTCACACGGTTCGGCTCCACAACCTTCGGAAATAAACCAGATCAATTCCTATGGCCACATAGCATTGCAATCGACTCTAAAGGCAATGTATATGTTGCGGAAGTATCCTATGTCGAATGGGGTAGACATCAGAATCCAAGACAAGAACAGGCATCACTACGAAAGTGGAGAATGGCTTAGTTTTATCACTGAAATAAGGACATAACCCATAAATATTTATACTCCACAGATAAGTCCATTGACTAGAAAATTGTGATGGATGTATACCAACAATTACCCTTTAATTGTTAAATCGAATCCAAAGCATCACCATACACAGTGTTTACAAGTACAATTTCTCCAACTGATTAACTCGTCTCCGTAATAAAATTCCAAACAAACCGTACAAAAGCCCTATTAGGCAGATCTACTAATGACCACAGTAACAATTCGAGACATCAAAACAATCCTCACCGAACCTGACAACATCAGGCTCGTGATCGTAAAGATCGAAACTTCAGAACCAGGCTTATATGGAGTTGGATGCGCTACATTCACTCAGCGCCCAACCGCTGTGGCCGCTGCAATTAATGACTACCTTCGGCCTTTCCTAAAAGGCCGTAATGTCGCAGATATAGAAGACATCTGGCAGTCTTCATATGTTTCCTCTTATTGGCGCAACGGTCCGGTTTTAAATAACGCCCTGTCTGGCGTCGATCAAGCTCTGTGGGACATCAAAGGCAAAATGGCAAATATGCCGGTCTATGATCTGTTAGGCGGTAGAGCACGCGTTGCGGCACCAGTTTATGTCCACGCTTCTGGTGAGACTCACGAAGAGGTAGGAGATAAAGTTCAATCTTTTGTAGATCAAGGATTCCATCACATACGAATTCAAATGTCCACCCCGGGATATGCCAGCTACGGAAACAGAGGAGCAGCTACTGGATCTGGCACTTCGGGTAATGCTGATACCACTAAAGGTCCTATTGCCAACACAGAGTGGTTGAGAGATTACTCTGACGACAAGCTCTACGCACATCCTGGAGGTGTATTCGAACCAAAACCATATATGCAATCAGCACTTGGACTTTTCGAATATATGCGCAACAGGTTTGGATATGGGCTCGAGTTCCTTCATGACGTTCATGAGAGAATTCCACCGATTCTCGGTGTCTGGTTCGCTAAGGAAGTTGAAAAATATCAACTTTTCTTTCTGGAAGACCTATTCAGCCCTGAAGATCAAGCTTACTTCAAAATGGTAAGAGAGCAGTGTGCAACTCCCATCGCCATGGGAGAACTACACAACAGTCCACACGAAATAATTCCTATGATCCAGAATAGACTTATGGATTTCATTCGCATCCACATGTCACAAATAGGTGGAATCACACCCGCCAAAAAGATAGCAGCGATGGGAGAGTTATATAACGTCAGAACTGCATGGCATGGACCAGGAGACACTTCCCCTGTCGGGCACGCAGCAAACTTAATGCTGGACTTAAACGCCTATAACTTCGGAATTCAAGAAGCTGCAATCGCTCCCCCACGTACTCGTGAAATGTTTCCAGGAACGCCCACGCTTAAGGACGGGATGATGTGGTCTAACGGTAAACCCGGACTGGGTATAGACGTTGATGAAGAAATGGCAAAGAAATTCCCGTTCAAAGAACGTGAGTTCGGAGGTGCTTGGGACACCGTAAGGCGAGCTGACGGCTCCATGGTAAAACCGTAACTCAGTA
>DBSW01000198.1:41305-60125 GCA_002306745.1 Dehalococcoidia bacterium UBA1332
ACACGCCCCCATCTATGTGTGGATAACTTCTAACGTTTTTGTGATCTCAATACTGGAGTGAATACTCTTATAAACGGGACATGAGTTAGGATGCAGGTCGAACGCTCGCTGTATTGCCGATTCTTTCTCAGTAAAAAGATTTACATCAACTCTCAAGATGTAATTCACATGAATCCTCTTAATTACGAGAACGCCACTTTCTTTTTCAAGCTCTCCAATAGAATCACTACAAAGCAAGCCGTCACTGGCTGAAATTCCGCGGGCCTCAAGGGCACCACCAAACGTTCCGGTCATTCAGCCAGCTGCAGAAGCGACTAAATAATCAAGGGTAGTGGTATACGGTTCGAATATCTTGTTGTCCACTCCATAGTGTTCGGCAACTTCTGAATGAACGCCGAGCATAACGGGACCGTCATGTGAAGGAACATATGCCTTGCGAATAGGGCCTTTGATACGCTCGATTCTTACTTTGGATCGATACGCGACCTTATCTATAGATTGGTCAGAATTAACCATTCAACATCCTCTTTTTTCTACACACAACACTTTCTAGTTTAGATGTTAATGTGAGATCTACCACTTATCTATCTTGGGGCCCTTGGTAACCCAAGCCTGTTTTCGTGGTTCATTAATCATTTGCAATAGACCTGTAATATACCCATAACAGAAGGCAAAAGCAGTTCCCTGAGGATCATCGCCGCTAATCCAAGGTACATGGTCTGGCATCAACATGTACTTGTAACCGACTTCTTGGTAAACCTTAATAATCTCTGAAAAGTCGATACTGCCCTCGTCAGGAAAAGCTTCCATAAAATCAAGCTTATGCCCTCTAATATTCCTAAAATGAACGTTAAAAATCTTGTCGCGTGTTCCGAACCACCGAATTACATCAGCGATCTCTTCCCCAGGGTCATCGAGCATTTCAGTGACTGTACCCTGACAAAAGTTTAATCCGTGGTAAGGACTCTCATGCATCTGTACGAACTTCTTCAGACCATCAACCGTACCCAAAACACGAGTTACACCCATGTATCCATCTGGCGTGTATGGATCATGGGGATGACAGGCAAGACGAACCTTGGCATCCTCGGCAGCTGGCACAACACGCTCTAAAAAGTAATCAATCCTATCCCAGAACTCGTCAACGCTAACTTCACCAGCAATCGTAGGTGGATCATCAGGATTCATTTTCGACCACCTAAAGGTCGAATTGGAGGATCCACCACGGCCTTCTTCACGTTCAGAACGCGGTATACCGATGATGTTCATATTGTATTTGACTGCAGGGATTCCAACCTCACTACACATCCGGATAATATTCTGAATAGATTCAATCTCTCGATCTCGTTCAGGACTAATGCCCTGCATGATGTGTGGAGATTGCGACTTATCTAAAACTGAAGATGAAAGTGGAATCTGGACCATATCAAGCTCTATTCCATAAGAATTAACTTTTTCGCGGTGACGCTTGAGGTCGTCAAGAGTCCAGTCATGTGGATTTCCTGGAGGATCCGAGCATACATTTACTACACCGAGTTGAGCCCATTGTTCAAAATCTGCGTCGTTTCGTGCAGATACTTGTGTTCCAACGTACATTTATTGATCCTCCACAAAAAACTTTCGTCCGTATGTAAACATGCGGAAGGGTAGCACCTTGGTAAAGAATAGGTGAATATTTCAGCCCACATAATCTTGAACTTTTAACCTATAGAACCATAAATCATCGGCATTACACTCCTACAGGATACTAGTCTCCACCTGGCGAACCGCTTCTAACCAACCGGAATATAACGACATACGCTCAGATTCACTCATAACAGGTTCGTAAACTGCCGAAGCTTTCCAAAGACTAGCTATTTCTTTTTCAGACTGCCAAAGCCCAACGGAACGACCTGCAAGGAACGCTACTCCCAGTGCTGTAGTTTCAGTCACACCAGCGACTTCAACAACACGATCGAGAATGTCTGCCTGAAACTGCATCACGAACGGATTATCACTCTGTCCACCATCAGCCTTTAGGGATTGTGTAGACCTATGGCGTCCCGCTTCCATTGAATCTACGACATCCTTCACCTGATATGCGGTAGATTCCAGCGCTGCTCGAACAATGTGGTTACGATCCGTTCCTCGTGTTAAACCTGTAATCATTCCAGTCGCATCAGGTCGCCAGTGAGGGGCACCCAAACCAACAAAAGCAGGGACGAAATAAACTCCTTCATTAGAACCTGCAGATTGAGCCATATTACCTGTTTCGGATGCGTTAGAAATGACACCTAAACCGTCTCGCAACCACTGAACAGTCGCTCCGGTCACAAATACAGACCCTTCTATCGCATAAGTCTTTTTACTCCCCACGGTATAACCAAGAGTTGCCAACAAGCCTGCTTCATTTAATCCCGAGGAGCGAGATGGCACAGACGAGCCTCTGTTTGCTAAGACAAATGCGCCTGTACCATAAGTACACTTAAGGTCTCCATTTTTGAAGCACACTTGCCCATATAAGGCTGCATGTTGATCTCCAGCCATTGCAGTTATCGGTATCTCAGCACCAAATATTGACTTATCTGTGACTCCAAAATCACCGGCACTAGGCTTCACTTCAGGAAGCATATTTTCTGGAACATTAAACAATCGCAACATTTCACGATCCCATTGGAGATCGTGAAGATTCAATAGCATAGTCCGAGAAGCATTGGATGAATCCGTGGCATGCAGGCCTCCAGAAGTAAGATTCCAAAGTAACCATGAATCTATCGTCCCAAAACACAACTCCCCGTTCTCTGCACGAAGTTGTCCATTTGGAATCGTGTTAAGTATCCACATCAACTTTGTAGCTGAGAAATATGGATCTACCAATAAGCCTGTGATTTTTCGAATGTTTTCCGAGTGTTCAGTTTTGCGGATATCGCTACATATTTCGGATGTACGTCTATCCTGCCAGACAATTGCGTTTGCAACTGGACGTCCAGTATCACGTTCCCACACCAATGTAGTCTCACGTTGATTGGTTATACCGATAGCAGCAACATCTTCGGGGGCAATTTGTGCGCGACTAATTGCCTGCCTAACAACATTTACGACTGCTTCGGCAATTTCTACAGGGTCATGTTCAACCCACCCTCGCTGAGGAAAATACTGATTTAACTCGACTTGCGCGGAGGACACCGAATTTGCATAAGAATCGAAAAGTATGGCGCGAGTAGAAGTAGTGCCCTGATCAATAGCAAGTACATGATCTGGCATGAATTGACTGCCTACCTTTTCGACAAAATAGGGGCTGTGGCATTTAAGAGGTCATAATAAAAACAAATAATCTCATTGCAAATTATATAGAGAGTATTCCATCCAGCTGTCCCATCTCGCCGACCGTAAGTTCCCATCCGGATGCACGTGCGTTCTGTTGGACCTGTTGAGGTGTACTAGCACCCGCAATCACTGATCCCACCGAAGCCCTTCCCAAAAGCCATGCAAAAGCCAATTCAACCATCGAACGACCGCTATTCTGAACAAACAATTCAAGTCTGTCCAAAATGTCAAAGTTCTTCTCTGACAACCGCCTCTTCTGAGCATCTGGGGTCAACGCTAGCCGGGTATTTGGTGGGACCATTGCATCTCTTCGATATTTACCAGTAAGAAATCCATGAGCAAGAGGAAAATACGGCAGCGTTCCAAGTCCAAATTTCTCAGACACCGGCAGCACAGAGCGCTCCACGCCTCTCTCTAACATCGAATACTCAGGCTGTGATGAAATAAATTGAGTAAAACCGTTATGTACAGCTGTCCAATGAGCATCCGCTATTCGCCAAGAATCAAAATTCGAAAGCCCGATATATCGTACTTTGCCTTGACGAACTACATCGTCTAGAGCTCTGAGGGTTTCGTCTATAGGAGTTTCAGGATCTTGTTGATGCATCTGGTAAAGATCAATGTGGTCGGTCTGCAATCGCCTGAGTGACCCCTCCAACGAATCCATAATATGCTTACGCGATCCGCCTTTACCATGTGGCCCTTCTTCCCACAACATTCCAAACTTAGTTGCGATCAATACTTCGTCTCTTCTATCGACCAGAGAACGCCCAATGATCTCTTCAGAATTTCCATGTGAATATATGTTCGCAGTATCAATAAAATTTATACCTTCATCGAGAGCCGTAAATATGACCTCGCGAGCCTCCTTAAACTCCATTCGCCCACCAAAATTATTAGTGCCAAGACCAATAACACTAACTTCAAGGCCAGAGTTGCCAAGGTGACGATATTGCATGTCCTTGCCCCCATTCATTAGAAATTTTTACGGCATTTATCCTGTAACTAAATGATTATATTAGTCACGCATAAAGAGCGATAAATCAACTATCGTAACTACAACTAATTGCCGTCAGGTGTTTAAAACATATACTGGCATTTCTAGCCATGACCACTGAACAAATCGTTATAGGATTAATCAGAGTCGTAGGATCTCTTCCGGTCCTACGTTGGGCCTTCGCAGGTGCTTTGATAGCAATTGTGGTCGATTTCTCCGACCTTTTCTGGATGGGTGTACTAGATTTGGGAGGCTTAAGGAACTATCAGAGTTTCGATAAATTCGCCGACCTCATCTACATGTTTACATTCCTGTGGGTAGCGAATAAGTGGACAAATACTGATCGATCAATAGCAATCTCATTATTCACTATACGCATGATCGGGTTCATTGCATTCGAAATTACACAAACTCGATCAATTTTACTTATATTCCCGAACGTATTTGAGTTTTGGTTTGTGTTCGTCGCGATTAGAAAACACTACTGGCCAAACTATGAAATGACAAAGAAACTAGTAGCCCGATGGTTGATAATCTTGCTATTACTAAAACTCGGACAAGAATGGATATTACATGGCGGTAAATATCTTGACAGTTTCACTTTTTTTGAAGCAGTCGAAACGATTTGGAATTTCGTTAGATTCTGGGTTTAAACCGTGAAAACAATATCGTAAAAGTAAACACTGGAATCAATACCCTATGCCTACCAGACCATTGCATCTCCCTCTCGCCTAGGGTCGGAGGCAGCGAACAAAGTACCATTCTCAATGTCGACCTGTATAGCTCCTTCACTACCAGCTCCACCCCAATCACCCATCAATTCAATACTATGACCTTTAGCCTTAACTGATTCAATTACATCCTCTCCTGCCCTATCTTCAATTTGAAGCGAATCGAAAGTTGGTCTCGGCTCAGCAGACGACATCCCTGCCTGAATGTGGGTCCAACGCGGACCATCAATCGCTTCTGCAACATTTAGTCCGTAGTCAAAAACACTGGTTACGACTTGAAAATTAGTTTGAACCTGTGTGTCTGCTCCTGGAGTGCCGCACACAAGCTCTAGTTGACCGCCTTCTTCTACTGGCTTTGAAAACACCATCACTGGATTCATTGTGTGTCTAACTCGCTGTCCAGGGTTGAGAAAATCAATGTGATCGGGATCCAAGTGCCAGTAAGTCATGCGATTATTCATAAGAATACCTGTTGTGCCAGCAATTTCACATGACCCGAACATAGTCTGAATACTCTGAAGTTCTCCAACTGCATTTCCCCACCGATCTACGATACAAAAGTGAGTGGTATCGGTTCCAGCTGCATGCAATCTACCACCTATCCGATGCTTTTTAGTTAAATCTGGAACACGATTGATAAAAACCCACGGATTGCCTTCGATCACATCTTGCGCAGAACGCTCAATGCTAATCAAAGAAGCCCTTTCGGAAATATACTCAGAATTAAGCATCCCCTCTATCGGAACATCTACGAAATTGGGATCAGCAAGATAGGCTTCCCGATCAGCAAACGCAAGTTTCTTGGCCTCAACCATCAGATGTATAGATTCTGGCGTCATATAACGATAATGATCAGGGTCAAAGTATTCGAATATCGCCAACTCTTGCAACAATACATGACCACTAGAATTTGGCGGAGCTTCATAAACGGTTCTACCGCGATAATTAATGGCAATAGGAGCTTGCCACTCAACCTTGTGACGCTTTAAATCTTCGTAAGTAAGTAATCCATCGTTTTCTTCAGAGTATCTGGCAATCTCTTCCGCTATATCACCTTCATAAAACGCGTCTCTACCATGTTCTGCGATCAACCTATATGTTCGGGCGAGATCTGGATTCCTTCGAATTTGACCAGGCCTAAGCCATTCTCCATTGGGAGAAAAAACTGGACCGGAAGTCGCTGAAGTACGTAGAACGGAATGTTCTGACGCGATTTTCGACTGAAAATGTGAAACCGGGACACCATCCTCACACAATTCAATCGCCGGTTCCAGACAATGTGATAAAGGCAAAACACCGTATTTCTCATGCGCGCTGAGTAGAGCATCAACAATGCCAGGAACTGAAGTTCCGAGAATGCCGGTCACAGGAATTCCATTCGGATATTTGTCAGCCGTCGCAGCTAACGGTGCAGCTCCTGTGCCATTAGCTACCTCTATTGACCGATTTTCAGCCATGTGAACCATAACAAATCCGTCTCCACCTATGGAGGATCCTTGTGGTTCTGCTGGACCTAATGAAAACGCAACTGCAATCGCAGCATCAACTGCGTTTCCACCTTTATGAAGGATTCGCATCCCAGCTTGTGTTGCCATCGTGTGATTAGACACAATGGCGCCTTTACTACCTATTTTGGGGGGACGATATGCTTCGCCAACCATCCCATGGGGAGAAATTTTACTATCCATAACAACACAGAATCCTTGCTAATCAATACTTCCGTGGATCTAAGACATTAGGATTCTAGTACAAGCATTGAACAGTGATACACACAAGTGAACGAAATAATTTGCCGTTAGTAAGGTTCAACCCTGAATTCAGCAACAACATCTTCGTTAAGCTCAAAACCCAGACCCGGACGACCAGGGACTTCCATCGTTCCATCAATGGCTATCTCAAATTGAGGTAATAAAAGATTCTCAACTAATGGAGATGCTGGAAATGCAATAGGGAATTCGAAATACGGCATGTTTGGGGTAACCGCTGCGAGGTGCAGTTCGGCTGCAACACCGACCACGTGGCACCAAGTATGTGGGACACAAAGTGCTCCATAACGATATGCGTTTTCAGCAATGTTCAGAATTTCATGCATCCCACCAGCACGAACGGAGCTAGGCTGAACAACATCCAGTCGACCACGATCAAGAAGATCGGAAAATTCGTGACGTGTACTAAACCCCCAATCTCCAACGGCAATGCGAACATTAGTTGACTCTGCAAGCCTACGATATCCATGAATATTATCTGCTGGTAAGGGCGCCTCGATGAAATAAGGATTAAAATGCTCTATTGCCTCAATGGTACGTAAGGCTTGCCCAACATCACGCCAACGATTTTGAACATCAATCATAAGATCTCGATCTGGACCAATTACCGAACGCGCTTTCTCAATCACAGCAACGTCCGTATTAACATCTACGTTTCCAAATTGATCCGGCCATTCCTCAATTTTCACCGCCTTGACACCTGTTGAAATTGCAAAAGTAAGCCGATCTTCGAGTTCGTCTAGGTTCGCTCCAGGCGGATAAACAGTCGCATATGGAGTAACTCGTTTTAGTGGATCAGTATCACTGGCAGTAGTTGTAAAGGATTTCCAAATAAGTCTATGAACAGGTTTCCCTGTTGTCTTGCCAGTAATGTCCCAGAGCGCCGTCTCTATAGCTCCTATAGCACCAATAACAACCCCACGTCGTCCGAACACTCCAGTTGAGTTGTACATTTTCTGCCAAAGTCGCTGTACCTCAGTAGGATCTTCACCTATTAAAAGTGCTTCGAGACCGAGAGAACAATGAATTATGGCGTCTATCACAAGACTGGGAGCTTCACATTGACCAATGCCAGTCAAGCCCTCATCGGTATGAACCCTAATCACGGTTAGATCGTAGCCCCCGGTACTAGCTGGACCGTCTTCAGAATCTGCAAACGAGGGATTCCATGAAATAACATTCCCATCAGAATTATCCCTAAGAGCAATGGTCTCAACACTTGTAATTTTCATGATAAATAACTTACTCGTTCAACCGATGAGATCGTGCGCCTAATGGCAAATCAATCTGCTTTACTCCATCAGGAAAATAGCTTTGTAATCGCTCGTATTCATCTTTCAGTTCCAGTTTAGGCTCCCATTCTTCACCATAACGAACACCTCTCACCCCGGCTTGCAACATCTCTTTCGTGCAACTAAAGCAGGGTTGCCAAGTGGTATAAAGGATAGAACCTTCAACAGATATCCCAAAGCGAGCGGCGGAAAGTAGCGCATTTTGCTCTGCATGGACGCAAATGCACATGTCGTAACCTGTGCCTGGAGGATAAAGAACTTTGTTAGAACACCGCGCACATCCCCCTTCATCGCAGTTTGGCGTTTTATGAGGTGTGCCGTTATATCCCGTTGAAACTATATGCCCATCACGAGCAAGCACTGCACCAATATGACTGCCCAAACAGTTAGCACGCGTGCGAACGCCAACTGCGATCGACATCATATACTCATCCATATCCGGCCGACTTGATTTCATGTCAGACAATAATCAAAAATCCTTACGCATTTCCCTTTAGTGTTTGCGATTTATACCACTGGATCAGGCTTGTCTTGCCATTCCACTGATATCCTAGCTTGAGATACCGTTCTGCGCTTCAAATTTCGAGTAGATTTCGGTCAATCAACATAATGCATATCAATATTTAACTAATCAACATTTCAATGCAATCCACTTCAGAAAATTTAGATCACGAATCTGAATCATTACCAAATTCTCTTGGGAGATTCGGTGCTTACGGCGGTAAATTCGTACCCGAAACCCTTATGGCAGCCCTCACCGAATTAGAGAACGCATTCGATTCAGCGAAGCAAGACGAATCGTTCTGGGCGGAGTTCGAAGACCTACTAACGAATTATGTTGGGCGACCCTCAGCAATGTACTATGCAAAAAATGTCTCAGAAAAACTTGGTGGTACAAATGTTTATATAAAAAGGGAAGACCTCAATCATACCGGTGCTCACAAAATTAATAACGCCATAGGTCAGGCATTACTAGCAAAAAAACTAGGAAAAAAACGAATCATTGCTGAAACAGGCGCTGGAATGCACGGAGTGGCCACTGCAACGGTATGCGCTCAGATGGGCTTAGAATGCATTGTATATATGGGTGATACCGATATCGCTCGACAGTCGCCAAATGTATACAGAATGCGTGAGTTAGGTGCAAAGGTCGAGCCTGTCACATCAGGTAGTCGCACGCTTAAAGACGCTACTAATGAGGCAATAAGGGACTGGGTCGCAAACGTTGAAAACACGCATTACATCATTGGAAGTGTAGTGGGACCACATCCATACCCCAAGCTTGTTAGAGATTTCCAATCTGTGATCGGAGTCGAGGCTAGACAACAGATCATAGATATGGCAGGCCGCCTTCCTGATTACGTTATTGCGTGCGTTGGAGGCGGATCTAATGCAATGGGGATTTTCTCTGGTTTCCAGAAAGACTCACAAGTCGGCCTGATAGGCGTAGAAGCATCAGGAGAAGGCCTTGACAAACGACATGCAGCAACGATGACAAAAGGGCGTCCCGGTGTACTACACGGATCAATGAGTTACCTATTGCAAGATCAACATGGGCAAGTAGTAGAAGCGCATAGCATTTCGGCAGGTTTAGATTATCCTGGCGTAGGTCCAGAGCACAGTTATTTAAAAGACACTGAACGCGCGACATACGTTTCTGCGACAGACGATGATGCTCTAGCGGGTTTCAGGTTCCTCAGCAGGACAGAAGGGATAATCCCAGCCCTTGAACCTAGTCACGCCATTGGTTACATGATGAAATGGGTTCCTACATTACCCAAAGACAATATCGTTTTACTCCTGCTCAGTGGTAGAGGAGACAAGGATTTAGAAACTGTAGCCAATGCTTCAGGATTCGATATAGGTTAGACGAAAGCCGTAAAACACACTTAATTCAAAGTTCTGAGATAAGCGACAAGCGCATCCAAATCAGAATCATCGAGACTAGCGAAAGAGGACGGCATAAGATTCAAATAACCGTCAACTATTTCAGCACTCGGATTTATAATTGAATTACGAATGTATTCATCACCTCTATCGCCTATCCCTGCAAGGCCAGGACCAACCAATTTCGTGGAGTCAGTATTATGACAGCCACTACAACCCAACTGCTTGAACTGCTTTTGACCATTTTCTATTTTAACTGTAGTCGTTAGAAGTTCGCTTTTGTTAGTCAGACGCGTCGAATCAGTAATATCGTTAGAAGGTACGGAAGTAGAAACATTTAACGTATTATCTGTGCCATTGCTACAGGCAAAAAGTGCATTTATACAAATCATAAATGCAGTCGAAAACAAGACTGTTTTTATATGCTTCACTACTAAAATACACTCACAATAGCTAAGAATTTTAGGATCAAAGAAGATTCTAAACCGAAATCTCTAGAATCAAATTTAAACAGTATTTCTACAAAAAAGTAAGCATCATTCAAACTCAACCATCAATGTTTACGTAATATTTGAACGCCTAACTTGAAATAGTATGATCTGTAATGCAAGCATCAGAAAATATCCTAGCCGGTCCACTTGAAGGAATTAGAATTCTTGAATTTGGGAGCTTTGTCGCGGGACCATGGGGAGGTCAACTCCTAGCCGACATGGGCGCAGAGGTAATCAAAATCGAACCACCCTCTGGAGACCCTTGGCGTCAGGCAACAGCTTTCACGAAGAACGAAAGCCGAGTCTTCATGGCTTTGAACCGCGGCACGCGAAGCATTTGCTTAGACTTGAAGCAACGATCGGCACAAAAAGCACTGCACAAACTTATCCAATCTGCCGACGGCATAATATCTAACAACCGCGCTGACACCGCACATAAACTAGGTATCGACTATGAAACGGTGTCTGAAGTAAACCCAAATATCGTCTACGTAGATATCACAGCATACGGACCCAGCGGTGATATGGCTAATATGCCTGGATTTGATCTAATTATGCAAGGATACACTGGTGCAATAGCTAGTGAGGGCAAAATCACTAATGACGGGCAGCCTGAAGTTGTATGGTCGTCGTCTTATATTGACTTCGCCACCGGTTATGCCGCTGCTAACGGCATATTAGCTGGAATAATCGGTAAAGGAAAAACAGGAAAAGGACAACTCGTATCAACCAGTCTGCTTTCTAACGCAATAGCCATGCAATCACTTAGAGTCGCCGACATTGAAGGAATACCAGCTCCAGCGAAAGTCTGGTTCGAAACCACACGAATCGAACTAATAAAGAATGGCGCAAGCTACGAAAAGATACAAGAAAGCTACCAGATGACGGTAAGACCATTGATTTATCGATGTTACTACCGGTCTTACAAAACACTTGATGGTGGGCTTGCTTTGGGATGCTTAGCTGTGCATGCTCGAGAAAAACTTCTTAATGTACTTAGCCTAGAAGATCCCAGGGTTACTGACCGAAACTATAACGATTCAACCCCAGAAGCAAAAGCAATGGGAGACAAACTCGTAAAGACTTTTGAAGGTATTTTCGCAAGTAATACAACCAAGCACTGGTACAAAAAACTAAGATCTCACGACATCCCATGCGAGCCAATAAGGTTTGTAGAAGAAATGATTCACGACAAACAAGTAGTCGAAAACGGTTACGTTATTGACTTGGATCATCATACTGGACACAAATTCCGTACTGCAGGACCGGTTTTACAATTCAACGACGGTATGCCCAAGCCAAAATCTTCGCCCGCATTAGGAAAAGACACTGACGAGATACTAAATGACATAGGCTTTTCCGCAGATCAAATTTCTGAACTTCGTAAGCATGGCGCTATCACATGATTCAGTGAAAACAACCGTTTTGAACCAACAAACCGAATTTTAGGCTTGATGAATGCAAGGCAAGATAAATCCACTAATACATCCATTCAAGTGGTTAGAGCAAAAGGCACTATTTTTGCCTGAAAAATCATTCCGAGGTAACCCTGGACACGTCGGGTTAGATTTTTCCGATATCGATCTTTTATTAGAGGACGGAATCCGTTTGCACGGTTGGCACATTCCACATCCAAAAGCTCAACAAGAAGGACCTGTTTGGCTGATATTTCATGGCAATGGTGGAAACATCAGTGTACGACTAGACCAATACAAAGAACTGCATGATCGTTACGATGCAGCAGTAATCGCAATCGACTATCGTGGATACGGAAAAAGTTCAGGATTTCCAAGCGAGCATGGTTTATATGCTGACGCACTAGCAGCATATAAACACACGCAAAGCATCTATCCTAAAAACAAAATATACATTTTCGGACGATCAATGGGTGGAGCAGTTGCATCTCAATTAGTGACAAAGGTGCCTGCGAATGCATTAATACTCGAAGCGTCCATATCGTCAATTCAAGAAATCATTAAAGAGCGATCAAAATGGCTCCGGTACTTCCCTCTCAAATTAATATCAAGTGCAAATTTCAACACTAAGGAATATGTTTCAACCAGCAAAATACCTAAATTGATATTCCACGGCGATTCGGACAAAACAGTTTCACATATCCATTCAGAACGTATTTATAAATTCGCTAGAGAACCAAAACAACTCGAGATCATAGCAGGAGGGGATCACAATGGTCTAGATCTAGTCGATCCTGAGAGATACCACGCAGTTTTGCAGAAGTTTCTAAGAGAACACAACCTACTTTGAAGTTCGTCTAATACGGCTAATCTTGTCAAAAACTGGTAAATAAGACTTTCCACAAATCCCACCATCGTAAAACGGTCGCTCAGGTTTCTTCTGATTCAGTGATTGGGTTGGACCGTTTGGCCTAAATTCATCTAATAAACCAACCGTTAAGGAACCAAGCCTTACGCCTTGTGAACGATGCTTTGCCAAATTGTCTAATGCTTGGTCGGATAGTCCAGAATTAGGGCGATGCTCTTCAGGAAATTTACGTAAACAGTCACGCTCTTTCACCATAGCTGGGCGATGCGTCGCCGCGCTGCAGCTATGAGCCCAAGGGCACATATACGCTATACAAATTGTCGTTTCACCTACTGATGGGTATCCGGCAGTCGCTAGACCAATTCGTTCAATTATTTGACGCTCACGCTTGCGCAATTTGCGATGGCGTCGATTAATCCAATTTTTTGTAAGTCCGGGCATTAGCCTGAATATCCAATATTTATAAAAACCATAATATTGACACATCCCAATATCAAAAATATAAGCAGATGTCACAATTACAAATTATGGTCTGAACAATTTGCTTTAAATATAGACTGACGACAGATAAGCACAAAAAACATATCAATTATTATTTTTAAAATTAAACCTCACATAGGAATGAAACGGAATAGACGCTAGAGTGCCCCGCAGGTTTAAATTAAAACGATGAGACCAACAAATTGCCAGCAGTAAAACCAATTCAAGTACCCCGTACTTCACTCGAAGAAATTTTTCGACATGCACGCGAATCCTTTCCAAATGAATGCTGTGGTTGGATAACTGGTCACAAAGACTCTGAAGAAGCTGATGGAGTCAGAAGAGCAACGAATGCTTACACGCCTAAAGCACACCCTACAGCTAAAAATCGAACTGCAGAAACTGCTTACATTATCTCAGACAGTGATCTCCTCGATCTTAATAAAACCCTTGATAACGAGGTACGGCCTCGCGTCATATACCACTCCCATCCAAATGGAAGAGCATACTTTTCACAGACAGATAGAACTAATGCATTTGATCCGTGGGGTGAAGGCCCTTCCTATCCAGTACAGCAGATTGTTGTGGGCATAAACGAAAAACAAGTTGTTGAGGCACGACAGTTCGCTTGGGATGAAGGGGTAGGAGATTTCATAGAAATCGCTATCTACGAAGGACTTGAAATTTAACGCTCAGTAATAACTCCACCATTTACGTTAAGAGATTGGCCAGTAATGTAAGCTGCGCGTGGACTCGATAGAAAACCAATCAATTCACCAACCTCTTCATCAGTACCAGCTCTTTTCATGGGAATTTCAGACAAGCGAGCACTCCACCTATCATTTCGCCCCATCGGATCCATACGAGAGGTTTCTATCAATCCTGGACAGACACTATTGACCGTTATCCCTTGATCAGCAACCTCTTTCGCTAAAGATTGAGTAAAACCGTCAACTGCAAAATTTGCGGCGTTGTAAGCACTTGTGTTTGGTCGGCCACTTTTGCCCATTGTTGATGACAAATTGATTACACGCCCGCCCTCTCCCTGCTGAGTCATCTGCCGAACTGCCGCTCTGCAAGCATAAAAAGTGCCCATCACTTTAACGTTAATAACCTTAGTGAACACTTCAGTGGGCAAATCTAAAACAGAAACTCGATCGCTACCGTATGGTGCAGCGGCATTATTCACAATAACGTCAAGTCTCCCAAATTGTCTAACAGTGACATCAATCATTTTCTGTACGTCATCTTCATCGGCAATATTTGATATCAATGACATTGATTTAACACCATATGATTCGACTTGCTCAGCGGTTGACTCTATATCGCGCCACCTAGCGTCTTTTTCATCAAGCGGAAATGTGTCGGGGTCCCTGCCTGTGCCTGTTACTACTACATTAGCTCCCATGCGTGCAAGCACATTTGCAGTAGCACGACCAATGCCTCGCATACGACCGGCACCCGTGACAATTGCTACCTTGCCTTTTAACTCACGATCGACTCTAATCTGTGGCTCCATCAGATACCTCTTTGACAAAACTGTACAAATTGATTCGGCACATTTTGCACGATCCTGACGATACGTGTTTAGTGTTTGACTATCAGTTAGGGCGTTCTACCAGAGTAGCGTTAAGAGTGACCAAGAATTCAGCATCTCTTACCACCCTAATTCGAATTGAGGTACCGGCGGGGTGTTCCCGTAAAAAATTCGTCAAATCCTGACCATTGGTTATCTCACTATCACCGAGCTGAACAATAATATCGTCCAATTCTATTCCAACTTCATCTGCTGGTGATCCGGGCGCGATAAATGTCACTCCAAAACCTTCTCCAACCGGTAAACGCAATGCAAGAGCAAGGGCACGTGTTATATCTACCCCACCAACACCCAAAAATCCAGGAGGTGGAACCGGCCCTTGTGCTATGAGACCGTATGCTGAAGACTTTGCTGCATTAATGTTGATCGCAAAACCTATTCGGTCACCAACATTGATCTTAGCAGTATTAATGCCCACTACCTCCCCAAACATGTTTACCAGCGGCCCCCCAGAATTTCCTTCATTGATCGCTGCATCTGTCTGAACAAGACCTGTTAAATCAGCCCCCGCTTCTCCAACAATCGTACGCTCAAGGGCACTCACAACACCCTTGCTAACAGTTGGTCCTCCTCTCAAACCTAAAGCATGCCCAATAGCTACGACATCTTCACCAATTTGTAATGAGTCTGAGTCGCCAAATATTGCCGGCTTCAAATCGACTTTGTTTTGGACTTTCACGATTGCAAGATCCAATAGTGGATCACGTCTGAAAAGCTCACCCTCAGAAATAGACCCATCAGCAAATGCCACCGTTATTGCGACCGCTCCTTCAACAACATGCCAATTGGTAAGGATAAGACCATTTTCGTCCAGAATTACACCCGTTCCTACTCCCTGTCCTCGACCTAAATCTACCGCTATTTGAACAACGGAAGGCGTCAATACTTCTACAAGCTCAGGAGTCGTATAGGGTTTAGTATCAGAAAAACTAGGTGACTGTGTTTGCACCAAAAGTGGAGTTAAATCAAGATCATTATCTTGGATGTTTTGACCATTGCTATCGTCCACTTCAAAACGTGTCATAACGCATGAAGTTAGGAGCACAGTAATAAGCACTATCACCAATGCTGTCTTGAACAGTTTGAAGTGAGTTAAACGGATCAAAGTAATAACAATATTCGAATCTAAAAAACCTGTTCCACCGTTCTCAGCGTATCAAGCGAAAAAAGCATAGGCATGTATTTGATACATCCATTTTCAAAATAATTCACATCATTTTTACAATTGATAAATCATTAAATAGGACCATCCAATCTCAGTACTACCTGCGTGTAAAATACTCTTACATATTTTCGAGCCGATTAGCGAAAATTCTTACCAGCTTCCACTGTTGCCATGGAACCAAGATTGTGAATATGGACAAACAAAGCTTGTACGCTAGTTCATTATGATAAGCAACTCTTTTCAACTCATCGTTAAGAGAACTCTCGCTCATTGGCGACTACTTTCGGCGGTTATGATTGGCGTAATACTGGCTTCCACGATTATGGCCAGCTCAGTTATCTTCTTCGATGCACTGCGAGATGTCGCCCTACAGCGAGCACTTTCTAACCACGAACCAGCTAACTTAGATCTTCTGGTTGAAGCCGGACAAGTTCCAACCAACCCCGAAACGCATGCACGCATAGTGAATGCAATGGAAGACACGACCATTCGGCGATTCAACCCGTTCCTAAACCATGGTGAATTCGCCATAAAGACGTGGACTTTCTTCGTTGATCTTCCACCTGAATTAGTTCACCCCAGTGAATGCCCATGTCGATCGAACATTCGACTCAAGAATAATAACGACGACGAATTAATCGAATGTGACTGTCGCAGGGTGTCAATGATGACAATACCCGATGTGAACAACCGAGTGAACATAGTGCAAGGAGTCCAAGCACTACCGGTAACTACTATAGATACTGATGGTTCACTAAAGATCGAAGGAATTCTTGATATTCAGTCAGCCGAGATGCTTGGTATTAAAGTTGGTGACATCTATCCCGCACGCCCTCATTGGGAAGATATAAACAATCGTGTCAACGTACTAATAACTGGAGTTTATGAACGAATAGATCCGGAAGCAGCACATTGGAGAATCCATAAAGAAGCTTTCGGACTTAGAAGCGATACGCTCCAATTTGCTCAATTCGTTCTGCCTGAGAAAACAATCCTAGAAGGCCTTGGTCCTTACTTCCCTGACATGGGTGCCGATTACGCTTGGTGGTTAGATGTCGATACAAAACGAATCGCTGCTTCTGAAACAGAATCTATTCAAAACACTATTAACGCAACTGAACGTGAGTTGAAAGCAATAGTTGATGGTTTTTTTCTAAGGTCAGATCTACCTGATGTACTACGTGAATTCGAAACCGACCTGTTCTTCAATCGACTACCTATGTTTATCGTTTTGATTCTCATCGTTTTAGTAGTGCTTTATTATGTTGTGACTCTAGCATCGCTCCTAGTCGATGCACAACGTACAGAGGTTAGCTTACTCAGAACTCGTGGTGCTACCTCACAACAAATTCTTGCTGTGTTCATCATTGAGGCTGCCCTGCTCGCAGCAGTTGCTGCTATCTCAGGTCCATTAATTGCCTTTCTGGGAGTCGGATTCATTGGCGTTGTACCGATCTATGGTGAACTCAATAACGGGGACACTTTACCTGTCAAGTTAACATTCGATGCGTTCAGAATGGCATTCTTTGGCGGACTTCTAGGAATGCTTGCGCTATTCATCCCAGCGTTACGTGCGACCAAGCTAGGTCTTCTCGCAAGCCGCGTTACTCGAACGCGTCCCGCTAGACTTGCGCTGGTACAACGTTATTACCTTGATCTCGGGTTTCTAGGTCTCGTTTTATTTCTATTCTGGCAACTTACCAAACAAGGTTCGTTTGTCGCGGTAAGCATCTTTGGAGAAACTACAATTAACCAGTTAATTCTGGCTGTACCAGCAATATTCCTAGTAGCTGTGGGGCTAGCTCTACTGCGAACCTTCCCATTAGGAATGGACTTAACAGGACGAATCCTTTCAAAACGCCCATTATCAACAATCACGCCTCCTGCCCTGATTCTAGGGATATGGCAGATGGCTCGAAACCCCGCACACCACTCGCGTCTATCCCTACTGTTAATCCTGACCGCTGCACTTGGAGTATTCGCGGCTAGCTTCGAAGCGACCCTGAAAAAAAGTGCAATCGACCAAACATACTACCGCACTGGTGCTGATATAAAGCTGGCTTCAGTATCTCCAAGGTCTGGCGGTATCTCGTTCTCGGTAATTAAAAACATTAAAGAACTTAAAGAAGTTCAATCGGCATCCCCAGTATACCGAGAAACAGGAACGATGATTTCTGGAACTGGAGCAGAAGGTTTCCAAGTGATCGGAGTCGATCTGGACACAATAGAAAATGTTGGGTGGTTTCGTGACGACTTTGGAGTCACACCGGTAGATTCAAAAATTTCTATATTGAATGTCGGTGGAGCAGCAGGAATCGCATTACCAGAAGAAGGTCGATGGCTAACCGCAATGGTTAAACCGCTCATTAGACAGCCTTCAACATACCTAATTGCAAGACTTTCCGACGCAAATGGACAGTTCTTTTCCATCCCCCTTGGGTCCATGGTCCCCGTCGCATCTGACACATTTAGATTTAACTGCCCGATACCAGTAGATGAAGAACCTCCGGAATGGTGCCGGATAGGGTCGAGTATTCAAGCGGCACCGTTTAGAGGAGCCCCAGGACTTCTTCCTGAGACACCAATCAAACTTCACGCAATTGGTGTTATCGACTATGAGAAAGGCCTCAGTCCTGCGGCATTAGATATAGAAGATATCGCCGTAATAAACAACACCGGCACGGAACTGATAATTATTGAGACTTTCAATAGCATAAACAGTTGGAGGACAATGGCCCCTACGCAAGAATCGCTAGGCGATAATCTAAGCCAAGCCGTAACGCCAGACGGTCATTCGATATCAGGCGTAGCGAGACTTCGTTGGA
>DBSW01000081.1 GCA_002306745.1 Dehalococcoidia bacterium UBA1332
ATAAGCTGCTGATCGATCAACTTTAGTGGGGTCTTTACCTGAAAAGGCTCCACCACCATGCCTAGCAACTCCTCCATAAGTGTCAACAAGTATTTTTCTTCCTGTAAGCCCTGCATCTCCATGCGGACCACCTATAACAAATTTACCTGAAGGATTAATTAAAACTCGAGTAGATTTATCAAATAAATTATCCGGTATCACTGGCGTAATTACATGCTTTGTAATATCCGATGATATAGTTTCAATAGATGTGTTTTCATCATGCTGAGTACTAATAATTATTGTGTGAACTTTTTTGGGTTTTCCAAATTCATATTCAATAGTTACTTGAGATTTACCATCTGGTCCTAAATATGGAATTATTTTGTTTTTACGAACATAAGTTAATCTTTGAGTTAATTGATGAGATAATGACATAGTCATTGGCATAAGTTCAGGAGTTTCATTACATGCGAATCCTACCATCATTCCTTGATCACCTGCCCCGACTTCTTTGGCGATATTTTCTCCGCGCACCTCTAGTGCTTCTGAGACACCTGCCGAGATGTCAGAGGATTGTTCGTCGAGAGCAATAAGCACTGAGCAGCCATCACAGTCGAAACCGTAAGCAGGGTCGTTGTAACCGATCTTGCGAATCGTCTCTCGTACAATGCTCCGTATATCGACGTTTGCTTTTGTCGTGATTTCCCCGAACACCAGCACTAAACCGGTTGTCAGTGAGGTCTCGCACGCTACCCGACTCATTGGGTCTTGGTCTAGTAGTGCGTCAAGCACGCCGTCTGATATCTGATCTGCCATTTTGTCAGGGTGACCTTCAGAGACCGATTCCGATGTGAGTAAGTAATTTGTATTAGGCATTGTTACTTTCGGTTATTTCATGTAAAAAATACGCTGACACAGGAAGGAATTTCAAACTGGCGCAATTTTACCTATTAAAGTAAATCAGTGCTTATGTGCCTGATTCCCAACTGTTTAAGTAGATGTCTTGTTCTTCAGTTAGAACATCGAATGTCATATCCATAGCATCCAGCTTAATCCTGGCTATGTTCGTGTCTACTTCTTCGGGAAGTGTGTAAACACCCGGTTGGAGTTCTGAGTGATTTTGGATTATGTACTCACCGGCTAGAGCTTGATTGGCAAAGCTCATATCCATCACGCTAGGTGGGTGACCTTCAGCTGCGCCTAGGTTGATCAGTCGACCCTGGGCGAGTAAGAAAATTTTACGACCGTCCTCGAGGGTGTATTCGTCGACGAATTCCCGAACTTCGCGGTGTGCTTCTGACATCTCCTTCAGCGCTTCAATATTAATTTCAACGTTGAAGTGTCCTGAGTTAGCTACGATAGCTCCGTCCTTCATATTTTCGAAGTGTTTACCATCAATTGCTTTTATTCCACCAGTAACCGTTAAAAACACGTCCCCTTTTTTGCAGGCTTCATCCATAGTCATTACTTGATGACCATCCATCACTGCCTCTAGGGCTTTGACCGGATCAACTTCACAGACGATCGTGTGTGCTCCCATACCCTTGGCGCGCATTGCGAATCCTTTGCCGCACCAGCCGTAGCCGATTGTGACAACGGTTTTGCCAGTGATGAGCAAATTGGTGGCTCGGATAATTCCATCTAGTGAGCTTTGACCTGTTCCATATCGATTATCAAACATATGTTTAGTTTGAGAATCATTCACAGCGACGATCGGATACGCGAGTTTGCCCTCTCCATGAAGTGCTTTCAAGCGAATAACACCTGTCGTGGTTTCTTCCATACCTCCGATAACGTCTTTCAGAAGATGTTGCTTTTCACTATGGAGCATTGCCACAACATCAGCGCCGTCATCCATGGTTATTTGTGGCCCAGAGTCAACTACTGCAGACATGTGGTCAAAATAAGTGTTAGCGTCTTCGTCTTTAATGGCAAAGACGGGTATTCCTGATTCGACAAGATGGGCCGCAATATCATCTTGAGTTGATAGAGGGTTAGATGCACAAAGCGAGAGGTCTGCTCCAGCGGCTTTCAAGGTGTGTGCAAGGTTTGCCGTTTCGGCAGTGATATGGAGGCAGCCTCCAAGTCTGATTCCTTCCAACGGCTTCTCTGTTTTAAACCGTTCTTTGATGGTTCGTAGCACTGGCATTTCTCGTTCTGCCCATTCAGCGCGTAGCTGCCCTTTTTCTGCAAGGCTTATATCACGGATGTCGTAATCCATTTTTTTCTCCGGACTATTTCAAGAATTGATTGGTATTTCGAATTTTTTCGTTCTGGTCCGGGCGATGGGCGCCTTTGTCGCCGTCAGCTCGAGGGGTTAATGCTGGTGTATATGTTTTACTTTAACTTAAATTTTCATAATTTAAGTCAAAGGTTTAAACCGGGTTAGATCTATGAAACGGTTGAAACGGTCTTTGATCTCTATTTGAGTGAGATTCTTGATTCGATCAATACCGAAATCTTCGCAGGCGAATGAAGCCATCGTGCTACCCACGATGGCTGCGGTGCGCAGTGTGTCTTGATCCTTCTTTCCTATTGAGGCGAGATAGCCCATAAATCCCCCGGCGAAACAATCGCCTGCTCCAGTCGGATCTACCACCCGTGTTATCGGGTATGCGGGTGCAGCAAAAGAGAAGTCATCTCCAAAAACAGACGCTCCGTATTCGCCTCGTTTGATGACGGTTGATTCGGGTCCCAACTCCAGAATCGCATTAGCGGCATCGGGCAAATGATCTTTCCCTGTTAGCTGCTTAGCTTCTTCCTCGTTGATAAAAATACTGTCAACGTTCCTTATCAATTCTAGTAAGGATGGTCTAGCAATTTCAATCCAAAGATTCATAGTGTCATTGGCAACCATATTTGGTCGACCATTCATCGAATCTAACACTTTGAGTTGAAGCTTTGGGTCAATGTTCGCCAAGAATAAATAAGGTGCATTTGCATGGGCATCGCTTAATACAGGTTCGAAGTTACTAAAGACATTGAGCTGCGTGTCGATTGTGACAGCGTTATTGATGTCTTCCATGTATGCGCCCGACCAACGGAACGTTTTACCATTAGCGTGGATAAGGCCTGATGTATCAATGTCATGTTCCTCAAACATCAGCTTATCGTTTGTATCAAAATCGCTGCCAATTACGCCAATCATCCCAACTTTGGTGAAGTAACTTGCTGAAACAGAAAAGTAACTGGCAGATCCTCCTAGCTGAGATTCACGTTTGCCAGCTGGCGTTTCTACTGAATCGTATGCAATAGATCCTACGACCAAAATTTCCAATATAATTATTCCAAGGGTTGGGGTTAATCAGCGATTTCAACTGTCTCGATGTCGATTTTCGATTACTTTTCATCGCCGGTTGCGTAGGGGAGCCCGTTTCCTATCCAGGTTCCGGTGCCATCTTCAATATTGAAAAGACGATTTGTATCTGCACCCATTGCAGCGGCATATTCAGCGGCTAAGCCCGATCTAGCGCCTACTTCGCAAATGAAAAGCAGTTTGCCCTTTTTAGGGAGGTCGTCAAATCGAGGTATAACGTCATCGACTGGGATCCAAATGGCTCCTTTTACATGCCCCCCCCTGTACTCGTCTTCGCGACGGACATCGATCACTGTAGCATCGCCAGCATTAACCATCTCATCAGCTTCCTTAGATGAAATTCTGGTATAGGGCTCTCCTGTTACATTCCTTGCCATTAGCGCTGAGTCCTTAGGAAATAAAATTCGTGAAATTTACGTTTTTTTGTAATTTGATTGGGTATGTCTGCAAGCGTTACCGCAGTAAACATTGCTGCCATATGCATACGCTGTACTGAACAGAAAGTTTAAATCTTAATGCTATTAGAAAAACCGTGATTTAGGATACGAATTGACGCAAAAAAGCTTAGAAATTACATATATCGGTAATATTAGTTCGAAGCTAATTGTATTTTTTAAGTTGATTTCCTGTTGACACTTTAAACAGCGGCAACATAACATTAGTCTTCTGCCTAAACGCAAACACGTATTTGGGCGTCACCTTAACAACTGAACAGTGGACAGAAAGAACGTC
>DBSW01000066.1 GCA_002306745.1 Dehalococcoidia bacterium UBA1332
AGAATCTGTCTCTAATTTAACGATGACCCAGTTGCGCCAACTCCCACCTATAACGAATGTCTTTACTTTTGTAATACGCATGATTTGAGCATCATAGTCCAACAGTCATCACTTAAAGCTGTCAAATCAGTGGAAAAGAAAACAAGATGCTGTTTCAAATCCCAATTTGATCATTACTCTTCGGTGCACTCAAAAGTATCACTAACAAACAAAACAGCGATAACCTTCCGAATTATCGGAACATTACCTGCCCAAAAATCACATTCGAACATTCGAAAGTGATAATACATATTCAAATTTCAATCATTTCAAATTGACGGCTACACATAATCCGCGCATGCAACAGATACTCGAGGGATCGATACCCGTAATGTTGCTGCGCCTTTCCGCTCCAAACGTTCTAGCTGTTACAACGATGACTGCAGTTACATTCGCTGATATTTATTTCATAGGCAAACTTGGAACAACTGCATTAGCAAGTCTGGCAATTGTGTTCCCATTTCAAACTCTTATGGGAATGATGTCCAATGGGGCAATTGGCGGAGGAGTCGCATCGTCGATAGTGCGGGCACTGGGCAGTGGAAGTAAAACGGAAGCAGAAAATACAGCGTGGCATGCTTTCATCATCGCTTCTGTAATGGCGATCTTATATGTGTTAATACTCGGTCTCGGCGCCCGTCCAATTTTCGGATTAATAACAGATTCGAACGAACTGCTTAATGGATCTGTCCGATACGCTCACATAGTTTTTGGAGCGGCTCCAATCATGTGGTTCACCTTTATGCTGGCCGCTATACTCCGTGGTACTGGCGAAATGGTTATTGCGTCTAATGCGGTAATCGTCTCAGGACTCATTCACATTGCGTTATCAGGGGCTTTAACACTTGGCTGGGGACCATTCCCAGAGCTCGGTCTGATTGGGCCTGCATGTGCGATGGTTTTGTCTACGGGACTGGCTGGAATATATCTCGCATTTCAGGTCTTGAATGGTAAAGCAAGACTGAAATTACGGTCTCACAAATTGCAATGGCACCCAATAACCGATGTGATGAAGGTGGGAGGATTAGGGTTAATCAATAGCACTGGACTTGTACTTACGGTTATCGTAGTAACTGCTCTTGTAGGGCGATACGGCGAAGATGCGCTGGCTGGGTACGGACTTGGAAGTCGATTGGAACTAACGTTGGTGCCTATTGCCTTCGGTATAGGTGCAGCGCTGGTCACCGCTGTCGGAGGTAATATCGGAGCTCGGCAGTTCCCTAGAGCTCGAAAAATAGCCTGGACTGGAGCAGGGGCGACTTTTGTAATCACATCGATAGCCGGAATCGTTATAGCAATGGAACCATCTATTTGGATCAACCGGTTTACGACTGATTCAAACGTCCATTCGATGGGGGTTTCCTATCTAACGATCGCAGCACCAATATACGGAGTATTTGCCGGAGGACAAACCCTGTATTTTGCGAGCCAAGGCACTGGCAATATGATCTGGCCCGTAGTCATCACTTACACAAGGTTCTTAGTGGTGGCGAGTGTAGGATTTACAGCGATGATATTTGATTGGGGCCTAAACGCAACATTTACAGGAGTAGCGATTGGCCTTGCCGTTCTAGGTGTTGGTCAAATCATTAACGTTCTGTTCACACCTGCATGGAATCGAGACCGTACATAACGTAACTTAAATCTATATAAACGGTATTTCCTGAATTCAAAAATTATTATCACCAATAAAAAAATATGTGCGGAGAAAGTACTTATGTCACCAAAACTCAATGAACTATTGGTTAGACGCTATGTAGAAGATGTATGGAACGCAGGCAATCTGGAACTAGTAGATGAACTTTTAGACCCAAATCACATAAGACATGACCCCATTTTGAGTGATGACGTCATCGGTACAGAATCAATTAAAGCTCAAATTAAATCTTTAAGAACTGGGCTACCCGACCTTAACTTTGATGTAAAGATTTATCCAGCTGCGGATGGCATTCATGTAACTCGCCAATGGATCTTGACGGGAACTCACCAAGGTAAATGGATGGGCATTAAGCCAACTGGTAATCACATAACAAACACTGGCATGGCTATATCCAGAATTGCTAACGGAACAATCGCTGAAGAATGGATACAGCGCGACGAAATCGGACTCCGAAAACAAATAGGACAAGCATAAATAACTTATCGCCTAACCAAGTACCACTCTATAAGAACTCAAATATCTGTTGCCAAAAAGGTAAATAATCGCCAGATTCAACGCGATCAAAAAAACAAGATTTACGTATCGACGTTAACTCGCACAATCCTCTTCGGCGGACCTTCTAGACGCGGGTTAAGGTAAATCTTCATCTCATCTGAAGTAGTTTGCACCTTACCGTGTGTCATAACCAATGCAATATTTTCTTGTTTCTGTAACACATTGATGTCATCCAACGGGTTTTTGCCACAGATCAGTAAGTCAGCTTGTTTTCCAGGTTCGATCGTGCCAACTCGATCGAGAATTGATAGAGCATCTGCAGTATTACGCGTCCCCGCAACAATAGCCTCCATTGGTGAAAGTCCACAGTCGACAAATTCAGATAATTCAACCATAGCGTCTCCAGCCCAACCATCTGTACCCAATGCTATTTTGGTCCCCATCTTATGAGCCTTAGAGACTCCTTCTCTATGGATTGGGTATGCAGCTTCCATACGCTCTTTGGTCCAAGGTTGCTCGACCTTTGCAACCCGACCAATACTTGTAGTAAAGAGTGTCGGCACGAAATATAAATCTGCCTCCGTAATAGCTTCCAATCCTTCCTCATCAATCAGTGCTCCGTGATGAACCATATGAACTCTGGCGTTCACGGCATACTTCAACCCCTCATGGCCATGGGCGTGCGCTGCGACAGGCATATCACGCATGCGTGCCTCATCAACAAGGGCGATCAATTCTTCCTCGGTGTAATCAGGCCAATGTACGCGCTCATGTTCCCATTGAAAACCGGCCGTTGCTGCTGTCTTAATCATCGTGCAACCGGCAGACGCAAGCTCTCTTACAGCCTTACGAATCTCCCATGGTCCATCAGCATGTCTACCGCGTACATGTCCTCCTGACGCATTTACCACTCCTGCAGTGATCTGATTAGCGCATTTATCTACGTAGCCTTCATTGATCGCATTCGTCAGTTCTACCGATGGCGGTCCGCCTCCAATACTTACAACGGTAGTAACACCAGCTCCCAGTGATTGACGAAGGGTACTAATTGCATTAAATCCAACGCGAAGGTTGATACGAATATCCTCTGGGACATCCTGATTGGGTGTCACATGAACATGAGAATCGATTATCCCCGGTATGGTGAATTTTCCGGTGGCATCTATCTGAATAACATCCGGAGTAAGGCTTAATTCATCAGGACTACCAACTTTAACAATCTTTCCTTCTTCAATGAGGATCACGCCATTTTTCATAGGTGCAGTTCCAGTTCCATCGATTATGGTTGAACCGATAATTGCCTGTTTTTTCATTACGAGAATCTCCTTTGAGATATTTGACTCTTTTATTTCAGGTTCCGACCTAAAACTGATATGACCTGAAGAAGGTTTCTTTGTCCTGCATAGTATTCTGCTTCCTGTAATTGAATTTTTAATTCTGCCCAAGGAGCAAATTTAGTACTCTCAGACTTGATTGTTTCTATTACCTGATCGCGCATTTGTTTTGACTGGTTATGTAGATCTCGATGAATCATAAGATCCACCATGTATTCGTGGGATTCCAAGAGAGATTCAAACTGCTTTATGAGGCCCGAAACATCTCTATCGTCGAAAATAAAGTCATTTTCTGTTGACCCGACTAAATTCGTAAACTCTGCAATCATCTTTTGGAACACAGTGATCTCAATAAAATAATCTTGCACCTCTTGAGAAGCCATAGATATTGATTCTGTGAACGCAGTTTTGGAGGCCGGCTCCAACGTGTGCCCGAAACTCCCCAGCACGTCTGAAAACTCATGACGCTTCATACTGGTGGTTGTGATCCCAAATTCGGATATTTTTTCTTGGACATGGCCGGTCTCAGATATCACCTGTGGTGACTTTCCAATGATCTGAATATCCAGACCTTGTTTTAGCGGCATCGCTACAGTGAACTGTGAGGCATCTTCACAATGAAGATGCGACTTACCTGCCGAAGTAACCGTCACAACCTCACAGTCCTTATAAGTTCTAATGAAAACAATCGTTTTTGCCGTCTCAGGAACAGCGCTAATTTCAAGAAGCTTGTAATCACCCGAATTACAACTAACAGCAGTTTTACCTGCACTGGTTAGACCTAATACTTTGCATCGATGATGTTCTCCACCATAGATTACTTCTGTAACAGAATTAGCAATAGGTATGCTTCCATAAGGAACATAAGTTCTGCCTACCAGATACGGCGATTCATCGATAGATACCATAACTTTCCAGCCAAGAGGCACTTCTTGATGAATACCCGTCACTGAACTATAAATGGTGGTATCTGTGCCAGTCCGTAAATTGACGAATCCTTCATCAGTTGCAAGCGTAAACCCGCCTTCGTAAACGTTTATCACCTCGCCTGAAAAAATAAAAGTATCTCCATAACCGGGCGCCATTTTTAAGGGATCTGATATAGCCACACCCTGTTTCCAAAACGGTACTTCAGTAGTGGACTGAATAGTGAAATTAAATTCTTCCGACCATACCTGTGATCCTTCTTCAGAATTAAGATCATTAGTAACACGCCAGTAGTACTTTCCAGGCTCAAGTGAAGGGCCATCATAAACATACTGATTGAAATAGCCTTCATCAGCGTTAGACTTTGCTAATCCTTCACCATATTCACCATGAAGGTCTAGATAATATTCATATATCTCGTTGTAATGACGGCCATCAGGGTAATGTACAAAACCGTGTAATTCATCCATACCCATACCTGTAAAAACACCGGCCAATTCTCTAGGTGCAAAAGTCAAACCATCCGGGTAATCAGCGGAATGAACCAAATTATGGTCTACATCTCTGATCTCTATTTTCGCAGGAGTCGCTTCGGTAATGTTTATAGTTGGCAGCCATCTAAACCTGAGAAAAGAATCTGGCCATTGTTCTACATGGGTTTGAAAATTTAAACCATTAAGTTCGCTATCGATTCCGAAACAAGGGTGAACTTCACGTTCCTCAAATCTATGGAATGTACCGTTGGCCGCAGCCCAATCTATATATTGCTCTATTTCAGAAGGCTTCAAACATGTGAAAAGTCCGTCGTTAAGAATTACTGGCGGATAATCGCTCACACGAAAAATATCACCGTCGTCTGGATAGATCAGGTGTGGTACAGATGGTTTTATTGCAAAGCCGGTAGTGGTTGTAACCGCATCTCCATCATAGTCTCCGGGTACTTCGACGCCCTTTATTACATCTCCATAAATAGTTTTTATCGTCTCGGTAGAGGGTGCTTCAGTCGGATCATGCCAAGTATTAGAGGCACCAAGAATCATATCCGTGCTGTTACGCTCTACAGGAGAATCCCAATAACCATCTAGTTGTTTGTTCGCATGCCGCACGATATGTTTCCATTGGGAATAATCATATTTACCACCCTCTTCAAAGTCAGCAAAATCAGTGTTAATTAAAGAAGCCCAAGCGTATGGGCCAAATACTTGAACACTCACTTCCTGAATCCGCGCCTGAACCGGGACGTGGCCTGATGAAAAATCCCCCACAACATGGTCGTCGAGCCCTTCGTATTGAGTCAGTGTTTCTTGAAAGGTCTCTCCTGATTCGAGTGGCTGCACATCAAGAATTGTCACCCACTTAATGTTGTTATTAATATCGAGTTTGACATAAAAAGGCCTGGTCATAGGGCCACCGATATTTTTTCCGGTCACAGTAATTTCAAATGAGCTAAATGAGTTCCCTCCAAAGTGCTCAATGTACTCCGGAAGAATCACATCAGTAATTACTACGCGAGGGTATGCGGATGGGTGAAAAATCTTTAAAGTTCCAGTGTTGTTGTCCTGATTGTCACCAATAATGTTGCCGTCAGGATTAACCGTGTAAGAAACTTCATTTAAATTGCAGGGAACTTCATCTTTCTTGCAGGGAATACCAGTTAGGCCGTCCTGAAGTAGGTCACTATCAAAATATGCGTTGACCACCGCGTATCCAGCTTTGTAACCTGTTCGAGCAGGAACTATTATTTCGCCATTAGCTACGACATCTACAATGCCTTTACTCGTATTAAACGTCACCACTCTAGTGCCGTTTTTAATAACAGCATCTTTAGTACCACGATTGAGAATAGGAATTTCAGCCTTAATTCCCCATCCAGATGGGAAGTAACCGGTTGTGTCAGGTTGACCCTCATAGCCTACCAACTCCAGTTTTATCCAACGAGGAGCAGCTGCCGACGGATCAAAGCAAAGGTCCACGCCAGAAATGGCACTTATGATCTCCGTACATTCATATTGGATGATGTAGTCAGGAGTGTTTTGAGGAAGTGCATCCTTAGCCGATTTAGGTTCTTCACTTTGAAATATATCGATATCTTCAAAGTGATTTTCAGAGTGTGAAGCTGACTCACAACCTGTCAAAAACAATACAACTAAGACTGAACAAAAAATTAGTTTGTGAAAAATATACACCGCACTGTGAAGTATGCCATATAACTTCATAAGATCAGCCTATGGCATACTGATCAAAAATATTTAGGAGGCTAATACATGAGCGAAATCAAAGAGGTTGTTGCAAGTCGGTATCACCACACGTTCTCACGTTCCCATTCGATCTTGTCTCATATTAAGCCCGGTATGACGGTGATTACAAAAACCGTGGACTCAAGCGGGCACGATTATCAAGGAAACCGATTATCTGGAACTGGGAATCCATTAACAGGGCCCTTTTATGTCGAAGGAGCTGAGCCTGGAGACTCTATTTCGGTTCACCTATCAAAAATAAACTGCAACAGAAACTGGGGTTACTCTTCCTACCGATTAGGACTGGTCGCTCTGACGCCAGAATCTATTGAAAATTTATACCCGAAAAAACATGAGAAAGGTGCAATTGACGTTGAAGAACTAAGAGATCGTTACGACCTCATGCCATGGGACATAAATTTACAAAACAACACTGTAAAAGCGCGGAAAAATACAGGTTCAAAAAAATCTCTTGAATTCCCAAT
>DBSW01000125.1 GCA_002306745.1 Dehalococcoidia bacterium UBA1332
TGATAATCATTTGAATGAACTGAATATACCAGTCAGTTATACCAATGTTTTTTGGGGTGGACGCAGTGAAATTAAACCATCTGAAATTTCTCCTCTTGCGTACCAACAGTGGTGTGAAAGTAATGGTATTGACTTAGGCGATATGACAGCAGGAGGTAATTTGTAGTGGGTTATTATCCTGTTTTCTGGGAAATGGAAGAGCGCCCCGTTTTATTGGTTGGCGGAGGAAATGTAGCCGATGAAAAAATTCATAAGTTGGTTGATGCTGGTGCCCAAGTTACGATTATTGCTCCTGATCTCATTCCTGAAGTGCAAAAATATGTAGAGAATGGTCAAGCTATTTGGCATGAGAGAAGTTTTGAACCTGGCGACACTGATGGCTTTGAAGTTGTTATGGTGGCGACTGATAATGGAGCGATCAATAAGCAAGTCGCTGATGAAGCTCGTGCTAAAGGTATTTGGGTTAATGCTGCTGATGATGTTGCAAATTGTGATTTTATCCTTCCATCGCTAGCGAAGCGTGGCAAAATTGCTATTGCTACATCAACGGGTGGAAGTAGTCCTGCTCTGGCTCGTTGGCTACGTACACAAATGGAACTTTTCCTTTCAGATGAGGTGGTGTCTCTCGGAGATCTTTTGGCTGAAGTAAGGATTTTGGTGCGTCAGCGTGACCGTGAATGTGCAAGTGAATGTAATCTCACGCAAACACCACCACCATTATTGTGTAAAGAATGTCCTAATCGAATTGAGCCTGAGTTATGGCAACAGGCAATTGATGACGATTTAAGAGGGTTATTGCATCAAGGACAATATGACTCAGCGAAAGACAGGTTAATTAGTTCTTTGAAGATCGATGAGCCATTAAAAGATCGTGCTCAATCGGCTGAGGATGCAGGTGATCTATAATGCTGTCAGTTGCAACTGTTAATCACCATACGGCCTCACTTGATGTAAGAGAGAAGATTTCTGTCGCTGAAAATGAACTCGATGATCTTCTTGTACGTGTTCAACGACACCTAGGTCCCACCGCTATCATTAGTACATGTAATCGTCTTGAGTTTTATACAACAGGTACTGAAAATCTTGAACAATTAACTACTTATCTTCAGCAAGAAACCCATATGAATGAAACCGAAGTTCAAGATTATTTCCGAATATATCAAGGAGAATCAGCTGTAAGGCATCTTTATCGGGTGTCATCAGGTTTAGAATCATTGGTAATTGGTGAAGCAGAAATACTTGGACAGGTTCGTACTGCTTTTGCGCATGCCGCAGATTCAGGTGTAGATGATTCGATGCTGGTACGTTTATTTCACGGTGCAATACGTGCAGGACGTCGTGTTCGATCAGAAACTAGTATCGGGCATCGTTCAGTTTCCGTATCTTCTATTGCAGTTCAAAAAATACGTGATCATCATAATGACTTGCAAAAAGCTAATGTATTGATAATTGGAGCGGGTGAGGCCGCAAGGTTAATTGCTGAATCTTTAGTTGAACAAGATGTCTCACAAATTTATGTGGCTAACCGAACTCAGTCACGTGCTGAATCGTTGGCAAAAGAATTAGATGGTATTGCGGTGCAATATTCAAATTTGATGGAAGTTGTTAATGATGTTGATGTAGTAATTACGGCTACAGGGGCACCAGGCACACTTATCAATTTCGAAGAAATGAACAAGACGATACAGTTTCGACAAAACACACCTTTACTTATTATGGATATCGGGTTACCTCGTGATGTTGAACCCCGAGTCTCTGATTTACCGAATGTAACCTATTTTGATATGGAGGCATTACAGGAGATTGCTGCTGAAAATGGTAAGGCACGTGCTCAAGAAATTCGTGCAGCGGAACACCTTATAGAAGAAGAACTAAAAGAATTTTCTGTATGGCTTGAAAATCTTCAAACTCAACCTACTATTGCAAGTCTTAGCGCTCGATCTGAAAAAATTCGAAAAGATGCAGTTGAGAAATCCTTACGGCGCCTGCATCTTGATGAAGCTCAACAAGATGAAATTGATGCATTAACTCGAGCAATTGTGAAGAGAATTTTACATGATCCCATTGTTGCATTGAGAGAATATGGCAATCAGGATACTCACTATGTAGAAGTGGTTCATAAACTGTTTGGACTGAATGATGAATTTCCATCGTTAACGGACTTGTCTGTCAGTGATCAACCTGAAGATGATCGATTGTAATGACTACTACCATTCGTCTTGCGACTCGAAAATCTCGACTTGCACTTGAGCAGGCCAACTTAGTAATGGATGCATTGAAGAGAATTAATCAACAACTTTCTATAGAGCTAGTGCTAATTGAGACTGAAGGTGATATTGATCGAGAAACTCCACTGACTGTTCTGGGTGGGAGAGGTGTATTTGTAAAAGCAGTTGAACAAGCGTTATTAGATGATGTTGCTGATATTGCAGTGCACTCGCTTAAAGATGTCCCTACTGAAGAAGTTTCAGGTTTAATATTTCCGGCTATTACAGAGAGAGCAGATCCTAGTGATGTTCTTGTTGCAAACAATAAATATAAACTTGCTGAGTTAAGTGCAGGTTGCAAAATCGGGACGAGTTCGAGGCGTCGTGCAGTCTTGTTAAGTGCGATAAGACCTGATTTAGAAGTAGTCGATATCAGAGGTAATATAGATACACGTATACAAAAAGTACATGATGGTGTGGTTGATGCTGTCATTCTGGCTGCTTCTGGAATAGAACGATTGGGAATGGACGATGAAATTAGTCAGAGATTTGATCCTCAAGAATTTATCCCAGCGCCTGGTCAAGGTGCTCTTGCCGTGCAATGTCGCGATAATGACGAAGATATAAAAAGTATTGTGCAAAGTATTGACCATGCGAATACTCGACGTGCAACAGATGCTGAACGTGCTTTTTTAAGTGTACTGGGTGTGGGTTGTTCATTCCCTGTAGGTGCATATGCCGTGGTTGATAATAAGACTATTAATTTACGGGCAATGGTATTAACTGATGATACTAAAACTATGCCTGATTTTGGTGATGCAATTGGTGGTATAGATGAAGCTATAGCAATTGGATCGAATTTGGGGAGGCAATTATTGTCAGGCCCTAATGAAGATGGTGCGAAGTGACTGATCTCGGACATGTCTGGTTAGTAGGCTCTGGCCCAGGAGATCCTGGCTGGATCACTGATATTGGGGGAAAGATACTTCGAGACGCAGATGTTGTTGTGTTTGATCGGTTAGCTCCAAAAGAACTTCTGACTTTTGTACCAGATTCAGCGATTGTTATAGACGCAGGTAAATCACCAAACCAACAAAAGCTTTCTCAAGATGAAATTCATGAGACGTTAATTTCTTACGGTCGGTTGGGGAAGAAAGTCGTTCGACTCAAAGGAGGAGATCCGTATGTTTTTGGACGTGGTGGAGAAGAAGCTAAGATTTTAGCTGAGGCAGGTATCCCTTGTACTGTAGTGCCAGGGATCACTTCAGCAATTGCTGGGTTAAGTGCAGCGGGTATTCCTGTGACATATCGCGGTGTTGCCGTTTCTTTTTCTGTTGTGACCGGTCACGAAGACCCCACGAAGCCTAGTGAACAAGCCAATTGGAGAAAATTAGCCACAGCGACCGACACATTGGTTGTTTTGATGGGTGTAGATCGGATTGATCTTATTGCTGAACAACTCATTGCAGGAGGGCGAAATCCACAATCGCCTTCTGCGTTAGTACAACAAGCAGCTACTCCTGATCAACGTGTAGTAACAGCTCCTTTATCAGAAATTGCTCAAGCTGCAGTAGATCATGCAATTCGTTCACCTGCACTTTTCGTAATAGGTGATGTAGTCAATTTGCGTTCTGAATTGAACCCTAGTCGGTTAGCTCCACTGGCAGGTAAGCGTGTATTGGTTACCCGAAGCCGACAGCAAGCATCAATATTCGTAGAATCACTTCGTGCAGAAGGAGCATTTCCTATTGTATTGCCTACAATCGAAACTGAAAGGCGTGTAGATGATCAGCAACTTTCTGCGACAGTAGAAAATTTATTGGCAGGGAAATATGAATGGATTGCATTTAGCTCCGCCGTAGCTGTAAGAGCGTTTTTTGAATTGTTAATTGAGCAAAATATTGATGTGAGACAGTTGGGGGATATTCAAATAGGTGCTGTTGGTAAAGCGACATCTGAGGAACTACGATCGTACATGCTTTTCCCAGATATTGTCCCTGAAAACTCCACTGGTGAAGATCTTGCACATGCAATACTTACTCAATGTGCCGGTTCTGAAAAATCTATTCTTTTGCCACGTGCTGAAAATGCAGATCCAGCGTTGTTTAATGTACTTAACGAGAAAGGAATGCATGTTGATGAATTGACGCTCTATCTATCTGTTCCACCTGCTATTCCTTCAGATGAGATGTTGAAAGTCATTCGATCAGGTGGACTAGATATTGCTACGTTTACATCTTCTTCGACAGTAAAAAATTTAGTGAGAATACTTGGAGATGATCGTAAATGCTTAGATGATGTGTTAATTGCATGTATTGGGCCGACTACAGCATCAACTGTTAGAGATTTAGGGCTAGAGCCTGATATCGTAGCAAAGGAGCATTCAATTAATGGCTTGCTTCAAGCCTTACGGATATACCATTGGAGCAATAGTACGGTATAGAATGGGAACTGATTATGACAATTAATACGCATCAAGCTTTATTTACACGCACTCGCCGAACAAGGCGGACTGATAATCTGCGACGCTTAGTTCAAGAAACACATTTAGAACCCTCTTCTTTTGTCTATCCAATTTTCGTGACACATGGTCAGGATGTACGCCAAGCAATTGCTGCTATGCCTGGTCAATATCGTCTTTCTTTGGATCAGCTTCCTAACGAAGCAAAAGAATTGAAGTCTTTAGGTGTGCGTGCAGTATTACTTTTTGGGATTCCATCTTATAAAGATGCCGAAGGAACAGAAGGATACGCTGTTGATGGAATCGTGCAACAAGCTGTAAGGGTTTTGAAAGATGCGGACCCTGAATTAATTGTCATCTGTGATGTTTGTTTGTGTGAATATACTGATCATGGTCATTGCGGGCTGATTAATACAAACGGTGAAGTGCTTAATGATGAAAGTCTGTCTTTATTATCTGAGATGGCGGTAACTTGTGCAGATGCAGGAGCTGATATCATAGCTCCATCTGACATGATGGAT
>DBSW01000151.1 GCA_002306745.1 Dehalococcoidia bacterium UBA1332
TTCGCCGAATCGATCGAATGAAAAAAGGGCTCGAACGAGCCACAACGGATCCATTACTTTACATAGATGCAAACGAAGTTTGGAATCCCAAGATGGCGATACGAAAAGTTCGCGAAATGGAAGAACATTTCGATATCGCCTGGGTAGAAGAACCAGCGCGGCGCTGGGATTTCCTAGGGTTACGCAGGATTTCCGATCAGATCAAGGCCCCGGTATGCGCGGGAGAAAATCTCGATACTCTTGGAGATTTCTTACCATATTTCCATAATAGATCAGCAGATGTGGTGCAGGTCAGTCATGGCATGACTGGCATTACCTGTGCTCTTCAATTAGCAGATGCTGCCTACGGTTTTGAGTTACCTATAACACTAGGCGGGTCTCCAGGGAATTTGAACGCACAATTGGCTCCATGCATCCCGAACTTCCTGACACTAGAAGCGCAGAATCCCAGCCCTGATGATGGCGTAATGACTTCAGACATCAAAATCGTCGACGGATGGGCAATATGCGGTGATCAAGCAGGCACTGGTGTGAGCTTTGACCCAGAAAAACTCGAGCAGAAAAAAGTTCAGCAAGTGTCAGCTTCGGCAGGCTCATCTCCATTTGGCAGACGCCCCGGCGCTGGTCTATGGGATAACCCACCCACAAACGAAGAATTAGCAGCGGCAGCAACAGGGGTCGATGGCGAGCTATACATTCCGGCACATGGTTCAAAAAACCAGTAACCGAGCTAATCATCAATATACGAATCTGAGATCAACAAAAAGCAAATGAAAATCACCGACTATAGATTAGAAAAATTCACACAGAAAATGGATCGAGCTATTGGTGACGCAAACTTCCCTGCTGGCGATGACCTAATGAACATGTCGATTCTATGGATCGACACGGATGAAGGTATAAGTGGAATAGCACCCATGGGTAACGACGCTGTCGCGAACCTGTTCCACGTGATCGAAGGCGAAGATCCTCGTGGAGTTATCGGCTTATGGAAACAGATGATCGACTGGGTTCACAAAGGTAATAACGAAGGTGAAGTTAACGGTGCCATAGCAGCAATTGATGTCGCACTTTGGGATTTGAAAGCCAAAATCGCAGATGAACCACTATGGCAAACCCTTGGGGCCAGAGAACCTCACGCCAAGGCTTATGCATCAGATATTGGCTACAACCTATCGGATGATGAGTTGCACGCATTTTATTCTCGTATGGCAGATCGCGGAGTGGAAGGCGGAAAGATCAAAGTCGGACTCAACATGACAGACGACCTCAGGCGAATCGGTGTTATGCGTGACGCTTTCAGCAAAGTTAAAGAACGCCCTTACTTAATGATCGACTCAAATGAATACTGGGCACCCAAACAAGCAATTAGGTTTATCAATGAAATTGAAAAACATTACGAAATTTTTTGGGTTGAAGAACCTGCACGCAGATGGGATTACGACGGCCTGAGACAGGTCTCACGAAATATTTCTGCTGCGGTTGCTTCAGGAGAGAATCTCAATGATATTGGCCAAATGTATCCTCTTATTTCTCAACAAGCGATCGACATTGCAAATATAGGCGTCGGGCACTCCGGCATAACTGGCGCCAGACAGGTCGCAAACATGTGCTACGCGTATGAAATTCCAGTCACAATGATGAACTGTCCCGCCAACTTTATGGCACCCTTAGCAGCTTCTCTGCCAAACCACAACATGATGGAAGTTGTTGATCCTGGTCGGGAAGCAGCATTCGATAGCTGGGACAATCACATCGAAGAAGGTTGGATAGTAATGGGTAACAAACCTGGTCTAGGTATCGAGATCAGTGAAGACAAAATCAAAAAAATGCAAAAAGACAACTTCGATCGCAAATCTGCATTCCCATTCCCAAGACGAGAAGGAGCAGGGCTATGGATCAAAGATATTGAACGAGGAGAAGTTAGCTGGAAGTAACGCCGTAACCGCAGTGATTGGTTTTCACTACTTTCGGTAAAAACATTACCCCTGATAGTGACAAGGCTGTGAATATCTGATGAGATGTTTACCGCATTATGGAATTCACCTGTATGCTTAGCGCATGGAATCTATTTTGTCGTTATGTGTGTGTACCTGTACTTCTTCCGTAAGGGATGAAGTTTTGTAATACGTAAACACGTAAGACAATTTTGTAACTGACACCCCTTGCCGGATACCCGCAAGGGTTTATTTTTTTCTGACCCTGACGGTAACTCAACGTAAGGAAAAGTTAGCTACCAACAAAGCCATAACAGTAGTCCATTATTGTTGAATTGAATCAGATCAGAAAAGAAAAGAGAAAGACGTGGCTGGTCGACTAAATGGGAAAGTATGTTTGATCACGGGCGGTGGGCGCGGATTAGGCAAAGCAATGGCACTTGCATTTGCCAATGAAGGTGCAAAAGCAATCGCCATCAGTTACATTGCGAATTTAGAGAAGGCGCAGGAAACCTATCAACAAATCATGGAAACCGGTTGTAGTGCCTACATCAATAAGGTGGAGGTAACAAATCAAGCCTCAATAAAAGGTTGGCTCAAGCAGATCATCGACGCAGAAGGAAAAATCGACGTACTGGTAAACAATGCCGGAGTAAACCTACAAGGACCTATAGAAACCGTCACAGAAAAAGATTGGGATGAAATCATGGCGGTTAACCTAAAAGGACCTTTTCTAACCTCTCAACAAATACTGCCCGAAATGGTAAGTTCGGGCGGTGGACGGATTATAAATATCGCCTCGGTAAGTGGTCTTTATGGAGGGCCAACGACAGCTCACTACGCCGCATCCAAGGCAGGATTGATCTCACTTACTCAAGTTCTGGCAAGATGGGGAGCAGAGCACAATATCCTAGTTAACTCAATTGCTCCTGGAATTATCGAAACCGACCTGACACGCGAAGAATTACGATCAGGTGGCGGAAAAAGCATCGTTGAGCTAACTTTACTAAAAAGACCGGGACAAGTAGACGATGTGGCATCAGTAGCCGTTATGCTAGCTAGCGACGAACAAAACTATATAACCGGACAAACAATTTCTCCGAATGGGGGCAGTTATTTCACTGACTAGGTATCGATACGAATAGGTAAACTAACACCAAATTTCAAAGGTCTAATCGCTCGATGAAAGTTACAGGGATTAAAAGCTATTCAGTCGCCGGAGAGTCAGGGCGAGGGTACTTTATTGTCAGAGTAGATACCGACGCTGGACATTATGGTCTGGGTGAGATTGGGATTCGTGGTTGGGGTATAGCAATTGGACACGCGATTGACCACCTATCAGAATTGGTAATTGGCGCAGATCCTTGGGAATCAGAACGCTTATGGCAGGAGATGTTCCGCTCTGGCTTCTTCCCTGCTGATACCGTTTACTCATGTGCTATTTCCGCAATTGACATAGCACTATGGGACATCAAAGGAAAATCTGTAAATAAGCCTGTATACAAAATTCTTGGTGGTCCGCTTAGAAAGAAGGTTGCCTCCTACTCTCATGTATCGGGAATAGCGATTAATGACGTAGTAGATAGCGCAAAAATGCTACAAGATGCTGGGTGGAAGTTCCTTCGTTGGCATCAGCTCGAAACTAGCGAATACGACGACAATGGAGTGGGAACCTTCGACCCTCTTCGCTCAATGTCCCAAACGGTAGAATCATTTTCAGCGGTTCGAGACACGGTCGGCTGGGACACACAACTATGCCTAGACATTCATACTCGACTCAACCCGGCTCTTTCCGTTCAACTGTGTAAAGATTTAGAACCGTATAAACCGTTCTTTATCGAAGACCCTATACGCTCCGAAAACCCCG
>DBSW01000003.1 GCA_002306745.1 Dehalococcoidia bacterium UBA1332
CGTAGGCTTCATCAAGAATCATAATAGTCTCTGACGGAAGCGACTCGATCGTTTCAAGGAGTACTGACTCCTCCCACCATGTGCCCATCGGATTGTCTGGAGTAGACACATACATCAGTTTTGCGTTCGTGTTTTTTGATTCCTGTACCAAGCCCTGCAAATCTTCATGATCCGAACTATAAGGAACTTGACTTAGTTCACCACCGTACCCTCTGACGTGAAAATTAAAGGTAGGATATGCGCCTTCCGAAGTCACCACACAATCATTTGGTTCAATAAACATTCGACATATGTAGCTGAGGAGCCCATCTATACCTTCGCCTACTATCAATTCTTCTTCGGTTATCCCAAGGTGCGCCGCGAGAAGAACTCTAAGTTCGGAAAATTCAGGATCACCATACTTCCACGAACCTGAAGCATTCCTACGTAATTCATCAATAACCTTTGGTGAGGGACCAAATAAATTCTCATTGGCTCCCAGGCGCGCTAAGAAAATGGCATCTGATTCCCGCTCGAGGTGCTCTGGTCCAACAAACGGGACGCTCGACGGTAGTTCTTCTAACAAAGGAGCAAATCGATATTGCACTTGGGGCACTCCCTACCTGTAAATCTCTAATCGATTAGTCTGATGTTAATCATCTCGTCCAATTGTCGCCAATGACAAGAGGACGTGATCGCTATATACTTAACACTCGTTCAATGTTGATATACATGAGTATATTAATCATGAATATAAAGAAGGGGGTCTTGGATGCTAATGACCGATCTGTCGGTAATTAGTTCATCGTGCATGATGGCGTAACACGCCTCATACGACTCTCCATCCCAATTAATCCTTATATCAAATGTTCAAGAATATGGGTTCCTACACGGGTCGGAGAGGAATCAGTGTCGTAGTACGTCACTGATCAGGTAAAGGTAATCAAGCACAAAACCCTCAACTCTCAAGAGGTATGAACTACAGGAGAAAACATAAGTAAGCCCTACGGAAATAGGGAACACTAAGGAGAAATAATGTCTGAACATCGTTTTGAAACACTACAACTGCATGCGGGACAAGAACCCGATCCGGCAACAAATGCTCGCGCAGTGCCTATCTATCAAACAACCTCATTCGTCTTTGATGACGCGGCCCATGGTGCCAACCTTTTTGCACTCGCCGAATTTGGGAATATCTACACGCGGATAATGAATCCCACAACTGATGTCTTTGAAAAACGAGTCGCCGCTTTGGAAGGTGGAGTTCAGGCCTTAGCTACTGCTTCTGGACAGGCGGCACAGTTCCTGGCCGTTGCAAACTGTATGCAAGCCGGAGATAACTTCGTATCTACTTCATTTCTATACGGGGGAACATATAACCAATTCAAAGTACAGTTTCCGAGGTTAGGAATAGACGTCCGATTTGCTGAAGGAGATACTGTCGAAGCCTTCGAGAAATTGATCGATTCGGACACTAAGGCTATTTATTTGGAATCAATGGGGAATCCTAGATTCAACATTCCAGATTTTGAGGGAATAGCTAAATTAGCTCAGAGCAACGATATACCGGTAATTGTAGACAATACCCTTGGAGCTGCTGGTGCATTAATCCGTCCGATCGACCATGGTGCTGATGTGGTTGTTGAAAGTGCTACCAAATGGATCGGAGGTCACGGAACCAGCATTGGAGGAGTTATAGTCGATGCAGGTACGTTCAATTGGGGCAACGGCAAATTCCCATTATTCTCTGAACCAAGTGATGCGTACCACGGACTAGTGCACTGGGACGCGTTTGGATTTGGTAGCGACATCTGCCAAGCATTGGGAGTGCCTGACAATAGAAATCTAGCGTTTGGGCTCCGCGCACGAGTTGAGGCGCTCAGAGATTATGGACCTTCACTGAGCCCGTTCAATGCGTTTCTCCTCATTCAAGGATTAGAGACCTTAAGCCTCAGGGTGGAACGACACACTCAAAATGCACTCGATTTAGCTAAATGGCTCGAGACAAATCCTAAAATAAGTTCTGTTAATTATCCGGGTCTGGATTCTAGTCCTTACAAACAGGCTGCCGATAAGTATCTTGAACGCGGCTATGGCTGCATGCTCAATATCGAACTTGCAGGTGGTTATGAAGATGCTGTGACATTCATCGATAATCTTGAATTGGCCAGTCACTTGGCGAACGTGGGAGATGCAAAAACACTTGTTATACACCCTGCTTCGACTACTCATCAGCAGCTTTCTGCTGAAGAGCAGCAATCAGCGGGCGTAGTACCTACACTGGTACGGGTGTCAGTTGGCCTCGAACATATTGATGATATCAAAGCGGATTTCCAACAAGCTTTTGATGCCATCAAGTAATTCTGGGATACTTAATCGAGGGATGGACTTCCATCCCTCGATGGCAACCCGGAGAGTAGTGCGATATGACTTTAATCATCCCGTCCGACTATCACGCTCTTGAACTTGTTGAAGAAAATCGGATTCGTTGGCTGCCACTAGATCAAGCTGCACGGCAGGACATCAGGCCTCTGAGAATAGGCATCCTGAACATCATGCCACTTGGTGAACAGTACGAAATGAATCTACTCAATCCCCTTGGGCTCTCAGTCCTGCAAATTGAACCTATCTGGATACGCTTAGAATCCCACGCTTATAAAACATGGCCTGCGGGACATCTTGACGAACTTTACTCAACATATGCTGAAGCCACAAAAGAAGTCCCTCTAGACGGTCTGATAGTAACTGGGGCTCCGGTCGAACACCTTCCGTTTGAGCAAGTGGAGTACTGGGACGAAATAACCGAGCTGATCGATGACGCAAGAATAAACTGTCCCTCCACACTGGGACTTTGCTGGGGTGGGTTCGCATTAGCATATATGGCTGGTATCGATAAATTGAACTTCGAAAAGAAATTATTCGGCGTCTATGAGCTAAATAATCTTGTCCCATCGCATCCAATAATGAATGCCCTAGATG
>DBSW01000107.1:0-615 GCA_002306745.1 Dehalococcoidia bacterium UBA1332
CAGTCCACGTTCCGTTGTCACGCGAGGCAGTGAATGAAGCTCAGCGGCTAATGCTTTCAACCAACAACATGCTGGCTCCAAGTTCCGGATTTCCGATTGTTTCACCAACCCTCGATATGGTTCTTGGTATGTATTACCTCACTGGTATAGATGGTCAGGAATTAACTCCTGTGCACAAAGACGATAATGGAGATCCGGTACATAAGGTTTACGGTAACTTTGATGACGCTTTGTTTGCTTTTGAAATAGAACGGGTAAAGCTTCGTGAGCGTATTAAGGTTCGAGATGGACAAGGTGAGTGGATTGAAACTACCGTAGGCCGAATCATTCTGAATAACACATTTCCTAGTACTATGTCATATAGAAACCAGACTTTTGATCGTGGTGATATCGAAGCTCTCGTAACTGAAGTAGTAAATGAGTATGGAAATGATGAAACGGTTTCGATGCTAGATCAGATGAAGTCACTTGGCTTCAAGTATGCCACTCAGTCTGGCACCACTATAGCGATGAAAGATATCGTAGTTCCTCCACAGAAACAGTCTCTCTTATCAGCAGCTGACACCAAGATTTCTCGACTTGATTCACTTTTTGATGATGGTCTTATAACTGAGA
>DBSW01000107.1:953-1226 GCA_002306745.1 Dehalococcoidia bacterium UBA1332
CGAGCGATACGAAGCAGCAGTTGAAATATGGACTGACGTCTCTAATAAGATGACTAATGCTGTTGAAGATACATTGCCGAATTACGGTGGTATTTTTGATATGGCTAACTCGGGAGCGAAAGGTAATATCGCCCAGATTAAGCAGATGGCAGGAATGCGTGGCTTAATGTCTGATCCTAAAGGTCGAATTATTGAAATGCCTATACGTTCCAGCTTCGCCGAAGGTCTATCGGTTCTTGAGTATTTCATTTCTACCCATGGTGCACGAAAGGG
>DBSW01000107.1:1535-30075 GCA_002306745.1 Dehalococcoidia bacterium UBA1332
TACCCATGGTGCACGAAAGGGTCTTGCTGATACGGCGCTTCGTACTGCGGACTCAGGTTATCTGACCCGTCGACTTGCTGACGTTGCTCAAGATGTAATCATTACAACCGAAGATGACATGGGTGCCCAAGGAATTTTGATCCAGAATGATCCTACCGGTCTGCAGGCGCCTCTTGCTGAACGTATTGTTACGAGATATCTATCAGAACCAGTCGTTCACCCTGAAACTGGAGAGATAATCGCTGACCGTGACGAATTGGTTACTCGTAAAATGGCGGAGAAAATTACAACTGCTGGTGTTCAGGAAGCGTGGGTTTATTCACCGCTTTCTAGTACAACTCAGCGTGGTATCTCTCAGAAGTGTTACGGGGCATCTCTTGCAACGGGTAAACGTGCTCTCATGGGAGAAGCGGTTGGAATTATTGCTGCTCAATCGATTGGAGAACCTGGTACACAATTGACGATGCGAACATTCCACACTGGTGGTATTGCTGGTAAGGACATTACTTCAGGATTACCGCGTGTTGTGGAACTGTTTGAAGCCCGACAACCTAAAGGAATGTCAGTTCTTTCTGAGATCGGAGGCAAAGTTGAGATCGCTCAACTTCCAGAAGGTCGCGTGGTTAGGGTGACGTCGATAGAAGAGTTTTCTGAGGAAATTGATATTCCAAAGACTCATCGTCAAACTGTAAAGACTGGTGATTGGGTCGATGCTGGGGAGGCGGTGCTGTCAATGAAGAAGACTGCCAAAACAGCAGCGTTAAAGGCTGGCGAAGGTGATTCAATAACTGAAGAGATTTATGCTCCAGTTGCAGGTACTGCTCAGGTTACAAAGGCATTCGTTAGAATTACTTGGCAGGAAAATGACGAACGTGAGTATGTTATTCCTGCAGCTTCGGAAATTCTTGTTGGTGATGGCGAAATTATTGAACCTGGAACTGCTCTCACAGACGGACCTAAAAACCCTCAGGACATCCTAAGGATTGAGGGTCAAGCTGCGGTACAACGTTATTTGGTTGATGAAGTACAGGCTGTTTACCGATCGCAAGGTGTTCAGTTGCATGATAAGCACATCGAAGTTATTGTTCGTCAGATGATGCGTAAAGTTCGAGTTGATAATCCTGGAGATAGTGATTTGTTACCAGGAGAATTGGTCGATAGACACGATTATGAATTCGCAAACAACAGTATGCTGGCCGAAGGTGGTGAGCCCGCAACTGCTAGTCCGGTCTTGCTCGGAGTTACCAGGGCATCTCTTAATACCCAAAGTTTCCTAGCGGCAGCTTCATTTCAAGAGACAGCCCGTGTACTGACAGAAGCTGCGGTGAATGGATCTGTGGATCGACTCAACGGTCTAAAGGAAAATGTGATTATCGGACGACTGATTCCTGCTCGGCTGGATCAAACTGAAGAAGGTCGTAATAGACTTGGTATTGAGGGTAAGGAACAGGAATCTGGTCAATTGACTGGATTTACTCAGGCGCCAGCTACTTTTGAGGAAGCACTTGCTGCGATAGGTGGTGATGAGCTTGTGAGTGCAGGTGCTGACACAGTAGTTCCTGTGGGTGGAGATGCCGCCGCCGCCGCCGCCGCCGCCGCCGCCGCCGTTGCTGCCTCAGAATCCGCAAGCGATGACGGAGGATTGTTAGCTGCGGTTACAGCGCTTACTGATGCAGTTACTACCGGGGATGATTCTTCGGATGCAGGGGATGACGAAGCAACACTTGCTGCTGAAGCACTTCTCGCCTCAACATCAACTGCTGAAGAAAATCCTGAACCTGCCCCGAAATTCGTCGATGAGAGTGATGAAGTCGAAGATGTAACTTCAGGCGGGTAAAATCTAGGTATTATCGAAAAGATAATCTCGTAACGCCCGTAACATTGCATTCGGGGTTTATGCGTTTAGGTTTGTATTTATCAGAATAGTGGATCACGTTGATTTTTCATATAAAATCGAACATCTGCTCAATCATCAGTATTACTTGACAACGTGGGTAGCTGGGGCGGTTAGCTCAGCTGGCTAGAGCGCGTCGTTGACATCGACGAGGTCACAGGTTCAAGTCCTGTACCGCCCACCACATTTCATAGTAAATACAATATAGAATCGATAAAAAGCCAGTAGTGAAATCATACGAAATATGTCGCAGATAGAGTCCAGTATTACGTCAAATACACGCGACGTGATGGAGTGTAGCCCGTTAGACGGAGACAACACTTTGACTATGTAGGCACGTTGACTAAATAATCTGTCTACGTGCCTAAAGTCAACTTGTTTCAAACATTTCTCCTAATGCGCATTTTTTGGTGTTTCGGGAATTACAAAACAGATACCGGTCGATATACGCGTTGATCTGGATAAACCAAAGGAACGACTCACATGGCTGATCGAGTTAGATTTAAAGATCTGTCACCCGAACAGAAACAGAATTATCGAGATAGATTGCGCCACTCAGCTGCGCATGTTCTAGCGGAGGCTGTTACTAAACTATTTCCAGATGTAAAGCTGACCATTGGACCTCCAATCGAGAATGGCTTTTATTACGATTTCGCTGTTTCAGATCCATTCACTCCAGATGATTTAGCGAAGATTGAAAAGGAGATGCGGAATTCGATCAAGGCCAACACGGAATTTGTGGAAAGAGAAACTACACGTGATGAGGCACTTGAACTCGTAAGTGATAATCAATACAAGGTTGAGATTCTAAAAGGTATTCCGGATGATGAACGGGTAACGTTCTGTAGCCACTCAGATGGATCATTCGAGGACTTGTGTCGTGGCGGGCATATGGATCGAACGGGCGACATTAAGGCCTATAAGTTGCTATCTACAGCTGGAGCGTACTGGCGTGGCGATGAGAATAACACCATGCTTCAGCGTATATACGGTACAGCTTGGGAGTCGCGAGATGCTCAGAAAGCATATTTGAAACGACTTGAAGAGGCTGAGAAACGAGACCATCGTAAGCTAGGCCGACAGTTGGGATTGTTTTTTTTTGATCAGATAGCACCTGCAAGCCCATTCTTTTTGCCAAAAGGCGCTCAAGTTATGAACGGACTTATTGTTTACGTCAAAGAACTTTATCAAAAGTATGGATACCAAGAAGTTATGACTCCTCAGATCTTTAATACCGATCTTTGGAAACGTTCTGGGCATTTGGACGCTTACGCTGAGAATATGTATTTTGTGGATGTCGACGAGCGTGAGTTCGGTGTTAAGCCTATGAATTGTCCAGCTGCAGCAATGCTTTATTTAGCAGATTCACATAGTTATCGAGATTTACCGATGCGTTTCGCGGACTTTGGTCGTTTGCATCGTAATGAACGGTCTGGTGTGACGCATGGTCTAACTCGAGTTCGTTCGTTTGTTCAGGATGATGCGCACATATTTTGCACACTTGACCAAATCGGTGATGAAATTAATTCATTTTTGAAAATGCTTAACGAAGCATACGTAACACTTGGGTTTGAGGCATATAGGCTTGAGCTTTCGCTCAGACCTGAAAAGCGAGTTGGATCTGAAGAAATGTGGAACGAAGCTGAATTAGCATTAACCGAAATTCTTGATGCTTCAGGTGTTGAGTATACGTCTGAGTCGGGTGAAGGCGCTTTTTATGGTCCAAAGATAGATATTTTTGTGCCTGATGCAATTGGTAGAGACTGGCAGCTTGGTACGGTTCAGTTAGATTTTTCGTTACCGGAGCGATTTGATATGGAATATGTATCGGAGGATGGCAGCCGGCGAAGACCTGTCGTCATTCACCGGGCTATGTATGGATCCCTCGAACGATTCTTAGGTGTTCTGATAGAGCACCTTTCAGGTGCGTTTCCGCTGTGGCTTGCACCGGTTCAAGCAGTAGTTATACCGATTGCGGATCGACATATTTCGTATTGTGAAAAGGTTGCGGAAAAGCTAATTTCTGGTGGGATACGGGTTGTCGTAGATGATTCAAATGATCGAATGAACGCGAAGATTCGTCAGGCACAACTCCAGAAAGTGCCTTATATGCTTGTTGCAGGAGATCAGGAAATAGAATCAAATACCGTATCTATTCGGACTAGGACCGGAGATAATATCGATCCTGTGACAGTTGATGAGCTGACTAGAAAATTTCGAGACCGAATTGCTAACAGATCTTCAATATTGGTGTTTTGAGAAAATTAGTAACGAAAATAGACATGCAAGCAACAGGGCGTCAATTTGACGCCCTATTGCTTGCGGTGTAGCCTCGAACAGTTGAAACGAGTTTACATTGCTATTCCAAAATAAACTGTTTGAGCCATTCAGTAATATATTTTTCAAAGGTAAAATCACACACAGATATGACCTCGTGAAAGAGGGAATGGATCAGTAACCTTATATGACAACTGACGACATCAAAATTAATCGAGGATTAACGGGCGTTTATTTCGACCGTAGTGAGACAACATTTATTGATGGTAAGGAAGGTGTGCTCGAGTATCGAGGATATAACATCAACGATCTTGCAGAGCATTCTACTTTCGAAGAGACAGCATATTTATTAATTCATGGCAAGCTTCCTAGACAATCGGAATTAGACGAATTTGATGCTGAGCTTAAATCAGCTCGTGAACTTCCTGAAAGAATTTTTGATGTTATTGATTTGGTTAAAGATTCACACCCGATGGATGCGTTGAGAACAGCAGTTTCAGCATTAGCTTCATTTGATCAGGACAGAAATGACAATTCAATAGAGGCTACGATACGTAAAGGCAACCGTCTAACATCACAGGTCCCGTCTATTGTTATGGCACATCATAATATTCGCCAAGGGAAAGATCCGATAAAGCCAAATTCAACGCTTAATCATGCTGGTAACTTTTTATACATGCTTGATGGTAATGACCCTAGTAAAGAAGCCATTGATCTGATGGATAAAGACTTTGTTCTGCACGCAGATCACGGTTCTAATGCATCAGCATTCACAGCAAGAGTTGTAGCGGGCACCGCTGCTGATATTCATGGTGCAGTTACATCGGGAATTGCCGCACTCTCCGGTCCTTCCCATGGTGGGGCTGCTGAAAATGTTATGCAGATGGCAAAGGAGATTGGTAGACCAGAGAATGCAGCCGACTACGTGGAAAAACTTCTTTCAAATCGAGAACGGGTTATGGGATTTGGTCATCGTGTTTATCGGGCAGAAGACCCGAGAGCTGGGCACTTGCGAGAAGGTGTCAAAAATTTGAGTGAAGAAATGGGACAGCCTGAGTGGTATCAGATACTTGAAGCTGTGGTTGATGCTATGAAGCCGTATGCTAGACGTGGAATCCATGTCAACGTCGATTTTTTCGCTGGAGTAATTTACTATCTGAATGGTATTCCACAGGATTTATTTGTGCCGATATTTGCTGTGGGGCGAATACCTGGTTGGACGATTCAAGTGGTTGAACAATTCAGCCATAATATTTTGATTAGGCCACTTCTAAAATATACCGGTGGCAGGGAACTTCAGTACGTTCCTCTCTCAGAACGGCAATAAACCTACTTGTAAATATTTTGTTTTGAGATTAAACAGACTGCGGCGGATATGGGGTGAGACTATAGATTTTTCACCTTTCTCTTCGATACTTGTAGATGACCTTTAATACGGAACATGGTGCTCTTGAGCAGAGGCTCATCGATCACATACTTAAATACGGTCCGGTCAGTTTTGAAGCCTTTATGGATGCCGCGTTGTACGATAGTAAGCACGGTTACTATACGAATCAGCGTTACTTAACTGAGACTTCACCTATTGGCACAGGTGGTGACTTTTTCACAAGTCCCACTAGTCATCCAGCTTTTGGCGCACTCCTATCGCTTCAATTAGAGCAGATGTGGCTAAATCTTGGAGCTCCAGATGTCTTTAATGTTGTTGAAATGGGTGCAGGTGAAGGCGTTCTGTGCTCCGATATTTTAGAGTATGTTCAGCGAGAACTTCCTGATTTTGCCAAAGCGATCAACTATATTGCGACTGACCGCGCTCCATCTCGTGACTCAAAAACAGTCTTTGATTCATCAATGCTCCCGAATGGCGTGTCAGGATGTGTTTTGTCTAATGAACTACTTGATGCAATGCCAGTACATAGGTTTATCGTCCTTAATGGTGAATTATTGGAGATTTACGTCGATTACAAGGATGGGGAGTTCGTTGAGTCCTATGGTGACACTAGCAATCCGGAAATTAATGCTCGAGTTGATCCATTCTTGGGTATATTGCCAGAAGGCTATCGGGGTGAGGTGAATCTTCATATTGGTTACTGGGCAGATTCGGTAGCTGCCGTGCTTGAACGCGGTTATGCGATCACAATTGATTATGGTTTTGATCGATCAGAGCTGTATAAATCAACAAGAATTGATGGTTCATTGCGTTGCTATTTTCAGCACACGCTTTCTCAAAATCCATTATTTCGAATAGGAAGACAGGATATTACTTCTCATGTTGATTTCACGGCTGTTGATCATTGCTTGACAGTGATGGGATTTCAGAGGATCGGCAAACCTAGTCAGCAAGAATTTTTGATTAACCTAGGGATTGAAGATTTTTTGAAGGAAATTAAGATTAAGGAAACCCATAAAGAGATATCCAGAATAGAATCACAAGAAAATCTCGCTGGAGTTGGGTCCCTGATCAACCCAAAAGGGCTTGGTAGTTTTAGTGTTGCAGTGCATTCACGTGGGCTGGGTGTAGAACCATTTCCTAGCCTCAGTGGTATTGATAGAGGGGGTTATTTGACTGAAGGGCACTCTGCGCCACTACTTTCCTCATCTACTGCTCGACATGCTCGACTTTTGAGATCTAGTAATCCGTTCTCAATTAGTCAATCTGATTTTAGTGTGATACCTGCATGGGAAGAGATATTCAGTGATGAGATTTAAATATCATTGATATCTTGTTTCTGAATCGTTTTATTGATTACTAATGCTTAAGATCTTGTCTTAGAATTTTAGTTCGAATGGCAACTCGCATAGCCCTTGTTATTGGAGTAAAAGGGTTGAACTCAAAAAAATCTAAAGAAACTTCATTGCATGCGATTCACGTAGCATCTGGTGGTCGAATGGTTCCTTTTGGTGGATGGGATATGCCATTGCAGTATCTTGACGGTATTATCGCTGAAGTTAACGCTGTCAGGAATGCGTCTGGGATTTTTGATGTTTCGCATATGGGTCGTATCGAATTCGAAGGGTCAGGTGCAGAGAAATTCCTGAGCTCAATTATTTCTGCGAATGTTCCCGCACTGAAGATTGGCAGAAGTAAATATAACTTTATTTGCAATGCGACCGGCGGGATTATCGATGACGCAATGCTTTATCGAACGGGAGAGCAGCACTACTTGCTGGTAATCAACGCTGCCAACTTTGATGCAGATATGAATTGGATAAATACTCATTATTATGATCAAAGTGACGTGAATATGCGTGTTGTAACGGATGATACCGTTATGATTGCAATTCAAGGACCGAAGGCTGTTGAAACTGTTGATTCTCTTACACATGGCAAGGCTTCGAAGATTCGTCGATTTCGAATTGGAAGCGCTGAATTCAATGGCGTAACTGTAACTCTGGCTCGAACCGGTTATACCGGTGAAGACGGTTTTGAGATTATCGTTCCGTCATATAAGGGTGCAGAACTCTGGAGCAAACTTCGTGAATCAGGTTCTGTTGAAGCAGGTCTAGGTGCACGTGACGTTTTAAGGCTCGAAGCAGGACTCCCTTTGCACGGTAATGATCTTTCCACTGATACCAATCCATTTGAAGCAGGACTGGGTCGATTTGCGTATTTTGAAGCACCAAACTACATTCCTGGATATGCTCTCAGGCATCTTTCTGCAACTAAGCCTTCGCGTAAATTGGTTGGATTCAAAATGATCGGGCGTGGTATCCCTAGAAGAGGTTTGAATATCTTTGCTGATGGTGCAAAACCTGCTGACGAATCTAAGTCAGTTGGAATAGTTACGTCAGGTACTTATTCTCCAACTGTTGACGGTGGTATAGGCATGGGCTACGTTGATCAAATCTACTCTGTAATAGCCACTAAGTTGATGATAGACGTACGCGGGCGACTGGTTGAGGCACAAGTTGTCGATATGCCGTTTTACAAGAGCACGTAGATACTTAGTATGTTAGATAAGAAAAACAAATTGAATAGGAGCATAATTTCAAATGTACCCAAGCGATCTTAAGTATTCCAAAGAACACGAATGGGTACGAATGAATGGCAATATCGCAGAGATTGGTGTGACAGTTTTCGCACAGGAATCTTTAGGGGATGTCGTTTTCGTTGAACTTCCTGCAGTTGGATCTAGCGTAGTGCAATTTGAAAAATTCGGTGAAATTGAATCCGTCAAAGCTGTTAGCGATCTATTTTCACCAGTTGAGGGTACGATAGTTGAGGTAAACAGTGCGGCAATAGATTCTCCTGAGGTTGTTAACGAAGAGCCCTATGGCATTGGTTGGCTTATAAAAGTGGAACTTTCTAATACTGATCAACTCGATGCATTGATGGACGCTACTAGCTATGAAAGTATTTTGCAGTAAGTACTGCCTGAGTAGTTGCAATCTTGAAAACATTAGATAACCACCCTTATATTCCAGCAACTGCCGCAGAGCGGGTAGAAATGCTGAGAGCTTCTGGCGTTGATTCTCTAGATGGTTTGCTCGGAGATATTCCGGTTGAACACCGTAATCCTAAAATTAATCTTGATACTGGCCTTTCCGAGCAAGAATTATCTGAACTTTTCAATTCGATTGCATCCACCAACGCGTCACCTTCAAATGGCTATATATCTTTTTTAGGTGCTGGTTCTTATCAACATTACATACCTTCTACAGTTAGATCTATTTTGCAGCGTGGTGAGTTTGTTACTGCGTATACTCCTTACCAACCAGAAGCAGCGCAAGGTACTTTACAAGTCGGGTTTGAATTTCAGACTGTAACTTGTCAACTCACGGGGATGGAAGTTGCTAACGCCGGAATGTACGACGGTCCTACGGCGTTCGCTGAAGCATGCTTGATGTCGGTGCGAGTCACCAGAAGAAACAAGGTAGGTGTCTTGACGACTGCTGATCGTCGTCTTACTGATACTTTTGTTGCTTATTCGAAGTATCAGGGACTCGAGCTTGTTGAAATTTCACCTGATATTACCGAAATACCTAAAGATTTGGCTTGTATTGCTATACAGAGCCCAAATTTCTTCGGTGCGATAGAAGATGTGGAACGGCTCACAACAGTTGCGCATAGCAATGGCGCTTTATCGATTGTTCACGTGAATCCTACGGCTCTTGGGATGTTCAAATCACCTGGTGAGTATGGTGTTGATATTGTTACGGCTGAAGGACAACCACTTGGAGTACCAATGGCTTTTGGCGGTCCATATGTTGGATTGTTCGCGTGCAAAAAGGTACACATTCGTCAGATGCCTGGTCGAATCATTGGGCGTACAACCGATACTCAAGGTCGAGTTGGATATGCACTAACCCTGCAGACACGTGAACAGCACATTAGACGAGAGCGTGCAACATCCAATATTTGTACGAGCACACAGCTTATGGGACTTATGGTTACTGTTTATACCGCGACTCTTGGAAAACAGGGAATCAAGGATGTCGCCAATCTTTGTTATCAGAAAGCTCACTATGCAGCTTCAGAAATAGACAAACTAAATAATTTTTCTATTGAACCTAGAGGGACATTCTTCCACGAGTTTGTTGTCAATTGTCCCGTGCCTCCGAGAGAAATTAATGCGGCGTTGTTGAAGCGAAATATTCTGGGTGGTCTAGATATTTCAGATCGGTCCGAAAACGGCATGCTTATTTGTGTAACCGAGACGATATTGAAACACGACATCGATAGATTGGTATCTGCTCTGAGCGAGATCGGATCTTCATTATGACGATCACCATCGATGCGAATGAGGTGGATCGACGATTATTGATGGACCGGTCTCTAGCGGGTCGTAGAGCGTTCACATTACCGGGGTCGGATGTACCTGAGCAGTCATTGCCCGATTCATCGCTACTGCGAGAAGACGTCGAGCTTCCTGAGATCTCTCAACTTGAAGTAATTCGTTATTTCTCTGTTCTAAGCCAGTTGAATTTCTCCATAGATACGAATTTTTATCCATTGGGTTCATGCACTATGAAGTACAACCCAAAGATCAATGACGAATTATCAAGTTTGCCTGGATTATCAGATATTCATCCACTTCAGCCTGATGAAACGGTACAAGGTGCGATTCGTTTGATGAAAGATCTTCAGGATGATCTTGGTGAAATCACCGGACTGCCAGGAGTGTCACTCGCACCATTAGCAGGTGCACAAGGAGAATACGCTGGGTTACTTGTTGCACGCGCATATCATGCTTCACGCCATGATGAAAAACGGACTATTGCTATCGTTCCTGATTCTGCTCATGGCACAAATCCAGCTTCTGCGGCAATGGCTGGATTGGAAGTGGTTACTGTACGTTCAGATGAACAAGGTAATGTAGATGTGGAAAATCTACGTGAGTTGGTGAATGAAAAGACCGCGGTTTTTATGCTCACCATGCCTAGTACATTAGGCTTATTTGAACCTAATATTCTTGATATAACGAATATCATCCATGATGCAGGCGGGTTGGTTTACGCCGATGGAGCCAATTTGAATGCGTTGTTGGGGCTTGTTAAATTGGGTGATCTGGGCGTAGATATTTGTCATTCAAATTTGCACAAAACATTTTCAACTCCCCACGGTGGGGGTGGTCCTGGTTCCGGACCTGTAATGGTTTCTAGTGAGTTAGCAAAATTTTTACCAACGCCGGTTGCTGAACAAACAGATCATGGTTACGTGCTTTCACAGCCAGCAATGTCTGTTGGGTCTATAAACGGATTTCATGGATCTTTTTCAATCGTAGTCAGAGCTTTCGCTTACATCAAAGCATTAGGATGTGAAGGCCTTAAATCTGTTTCAGAGAATGCGATTATCGGTGCCAACTATATTCAGTCCAAACTTAAGGATAAATACAGCATTGTTGCTGATCGGTATTGCATGCACGAAACTGTTCTATCCGCAGCGAACCAGAAGAAACGTGGGGTATCTGGTCTAGATATAGCCAAGCGGCTTTTAGATTTTGGTATTCATGCACCAACAATGTACTTTCCTCTTATCGTGGAAGAAGCATTGATGGTGGAGCCAACAGAGTCAGAATCTAAGGAAACCCTTGACCATTTCATCGCAGTAATGCGCCAGATTGATGATGAGATTGATAGAAGCCCAGAGTTGATATTCGATGCTCCTCATGAATTACCAGTAAAGCGCTTAGATGAAGTAGCCGCGGTTCGTAAGCCCGTATTGCGTTGGAGCCCGGAAGGTTAGGTTGCAGAGATTTGTAGATTCACAGTTGGATACCAGAGGTTTTGTTTGTGGGTAAGCTGGCTCAGAGTTCCAATTATTTTTCGTGATTCGAAAGACAAATTCAATTGATCGTTGATACTCACGTACATATTTGGGAGATGCCTCCAATCGCACCTATTGGTCCTTCTGCTCCAAACTTCACATCTATACCTAGAGCCCACGGCAATGCCGAGCTTCTTTTAGAAGACATGGATGAAAATGGTGTCGATAAGACGGTGTTGGTTCAAACATCTTTTTCAACTTGGGATAATGAGTACGTTGCATCATCGGCAATAAAATATCCTGATCGATTCGTGTCTATGGGTCTGATTGATCCAATGGAAGATAACAACGCACAGATTGCAGCTTACTGGATAGATGATTGGGGGATGCAGGGATTTCGTCTACATCCACAATACTATTCTGATGTAGACATTCTCAAACGACCAGAAAATGCGGCGTTGTTTAAAGAAATAGAAATTCGTGAAGGGATTGTTCAGATTCATAGCAAACCTGAACACGCCCACCAGCTTGACTATGTTGCAGCACGTTACCCGGGAATCACTTGGATAATTGACCATATGATGTATCCAGAACCTAGCATGGCTCCAACATGGGATGCGTATAGGCTCGTGTTAGATCTTGCAATACACGACAATGTCTTTATGAAGATCTCAGATATTCATAATCGATCAGCGTGTAACGATTTTCCATTTTCGGATATGCACGACGTGATAAAGATGGCGATTGACGCTTTTGGTATTGATAGAGTTATTTGGGGGACTGGATATCCTGGGTATCATCGGGTCGAAAACGGCTGGTTGTCGCTTGCCGATGAACTCAAATTGGTTAGAGAGTCATTTAATTGGCTTACGCATCAAGAAAAGAACAAATACCTTGGCTTGAATGCTATGCGCATATGGCGTTGGGTGTAGATAGAATTTGAGCTCGCAATAAAATATTTGTTAATTGATATCTCTGTGGATTGCGATCACTTTATGGCACTACAACCCGGCACTAAAGCACCAAATTTCACCATAGATTCTCACTTAGGTCAGGTAAATTTATCTGAGCTTAGAGGCAAGAACGTTGTAGTCGGTTTTCATCCGGCAAGCTTTACAGGCGGTTGACTTAATCAGGTACGCGAGTTCCGCGTAAATTATGACAAGTTTGTTGCGCTCAATGCAGAAATTGTTCAAATTAGCGTTGATCAATTACCAGTACAGGTCGCATGGGTAAAAAGTATGGCGGAAGAGGGTGAAGACGAGGGAACTGTGCCATTTCCGGTAGCAAGTGATTTTTGGCCACACGGAGACGTGACTCGGGCATTTGACGTTTTCAACGAGGCTACTGGTAGGGCAAAACGCGCAGTGTTTATTGTAGATCCTGAGGGTGTAATTCGATGGTCTAACGTTTACACCGAATCTCTTCCAGCCTCAAGCGAACTGATCTACGAATTAGAGCAGATGTAATTTTATGTTGTCCGTAGGTTATTAGATGCTTTTAGTACCTACCATTGATAATTTAAAGTGGATAGCGGTTTCATTTAGTAGAACGTTTTACTGTCTTTATTAGTTTCATCCGAGTCTTTTTCTAGGCTTTTATCTTTATTAGCTAACGCCGCTTCAATACCAGACTTTAATAAACCTGAATCTGAACTGATCGGAAACCACTGCATACCTTGTTTTATTCGACGTCCAGCTTCTTCGCCTGAGGATGTGTGACAACCAGTGGCAACCCCATGTCTTTTTCCGGCATCTACCACTTTCTGTACAGCAGCTACATGTTCGGGGTGATTGTTATCTAGTCCAATCGGTACACCGAGTGACTGGGCGAGATCGTTAGGCCCTATGAAGCAAACATCGATACCTTCTACCGACATGATCTCATCGATCTGTTCAACAGCCGACTTGTCCTCGATCATAATGACCACCATTGTTATGTCATTAGCTTTCTTGTAGAAGTCTGTACCAAACGCGATCTGACCACGGGCACTTCCAATCCCTCTCATACCATCAGGGGCGTATTTTGCAGCACTTACCACTTCCCTTGCTTGTTTGGCATTTTGTACGTCTGGAACTACGATTCCCGTGAAGCCGATATCTAAAACTCGTTTTATCCAAACACGGTCTGTATATGGCACTCTTGCAAACATAGGTTTACCACTCCCCTGAGCAGCTCGGAGACAATTTACCGCCGTTGAAACATCAATGGCGTTATGTTCAAAGTCAATTGTGATCCAATCCAGTTCAGTCATATGAGCCATGACTTCTATCACTGAAGCGTCACCTGTGGTTGACCAAGTTCCCACACTGGCTTGTCCTTGGGCTATTTTGGCTTTCACTGGATTTGAATCCATATTTCATTCTTTCACTAGTAAAGTGTTTGACTGCGGCATAAATATTTATCTAATAAATCGCCGTTTTAGATACTCTAAGGTTACTACTCGCACATAGAGCGATAAAATATCCGACATATTATTTTGGAGTCAACTTATCAAGGAGTTTTTCATTTGGGCAGACACACTAGGCTGCAGGCTCTAAATGCCGTTCATGATATTGGCGTAGTCCCGGTTTTCTATAATGGTGATATCGCGATCGCAAAGAACATCGCAAAGGCGTGCGTAGGCGGTGGAATAAAAGTGTTGGAGTTTACAAACCGTGGGGATCACGCTTGGGAAGTATTCTCACAGCTTGACAAGTTCTGTGCGGCTGAATTACCGGAAGCAATTCTTGGAGCCGGCTCAGTCCTAGATGCGGGTACTGCTTCTATGTACATTAGTTCCGGTGCTAGTTTTATAGTTGGGCCTGTAACCAACCCTGATGTAGCTAAGGTTTGCAATCGGCGTAAGATCGGTTACATTCCGGGTTGCGGAACAGCTTCGGAGATTTCCGCTGCTGAAGAATTGGGTTGCGACATTGTTAAAGTATTCCCCGGCAGTGCTGTAGGTGGACCTGGATTTGTAAAGGATGTTCTTGCTCCTATGCCGTGGACTTCAATTATGCCTACGGGCGGTGTAGACATTACCGAAGAATCGTTAAGACCATGGTTCGAGGCTGGGGTTGTATCTGTTGGAATGGGATCGAAGTTAGTTTCATCAGATATCATCAAAGACGGTGCATGGGACAAACTTGAACAGCGTAGCAAAAATACGGTTTCGCTTATCCAGTCAATTAAGGCATCAATTTAGTCAGAATTTCAGCTTCATTTACAACTAGTCTGAAGCTACATATGACGGCTAAATAGGTGCTCACTTCAATCATAAGAAGGGTCAGTACCAATATGGTCAAGGTAGTAACTTTTGGAGAGGTAATGCTTCGCCTCGCTACAATGCGGCGAGAACGTTTCACTCAAGCACGAGAGTTTGAGGTCACTTATGGTGGTGGCGAGTGTAATGTTGCGGTATCGCTTGCCCAGTTCGGATTAGATGCAACATTCGTTACGGCGATACCGGACAATGATATTGGACAGGCGTGCATAAACTACATTCGTCAATTTGGGGTGGACACTTCAAAGATTCTTAGGCAGGGTCTACGGCTTGGCACCTACTACCTTGAATCTGGCGCATCAATGAGAGCTTCGAAGGTCGTTTACGATAGGGCAGCCTCTTCGATCGCTGAGATTCAACCTGGAGACATCGATTGGGAGAAGGTTTTTGATGGAGCAGATTGGTTCCACTTTACAGGTATCACTCCCGCAATTTCAAAAAACGCTGCTGAGTCGTGCGTAGAAGCAGCTAAGGCAGCGAAGCTCTTAGGACTTACTGTTAGTGCCGACATGAACTATCGTAAGAATTTATGGTCACCTGAAGATGCTCAAGCGACTATGATTCCGATGATGCAATATGTCGATATTTCTATAGGGAATGAGGAAGACGCGGAAAAGTGCCTTGGTATTGCAGCAGAGGGTGTTGATGTGACAACAGGTGAGATTGATCCGAATGCTTATCGGTCGGTCGTAGAAGAACTTATAAGTAAATTTGGATTTCAGAAAGTTGCTATAACGCTTCGCGAAAGCCAGTCAGCAGACGATAACGACTGGAGTGCGATTTATTTTGATGGAACGGATATTTTAGTTGGTAAAAAATATCCGGTTAGGATTGTTGATCGAGTTGGTGGCGGGGATTCGTTCTGCGCAGCGATGATATACGGCTTAAATCAAGCAGGATGGGATTCAAGGCAGGTTCTTGACTTTGCTGTAGCTGCTTCAGCAATGTCACACACCTTCCATGGAGACTTTAATCTTGTTAGCGTTGAAGAAGTTATGTCTGTTGCAGGTGGAGATACATCGGGGAGAGTTCAAAGGTAACTCCTATAGATTGCTTCACTCGGCAACGTAATCGTTAGTCGTTTTTGTGAATGCGGTTAGAAACCTATCGCTACACCGTCTCGTCGAGGGTCAGCTCCCCCAAGCATAGTGCCGTGTTTTGTGAACTGTATTCCCTGACCGCCGCCGACAGCGTTATGCCATTGTGGAGCGACGTGAACGCGATGGCCTTTTCGCGCAAGATCAAGGCGCATGTGTTCTGGAAACCTGTCTTCGAGAAGCAGCATTCCAGTGTCGTAATGACGAAACCGTGGAGCTTCAATCGCTTCCTGTACATTCATATCAGCATCGATGTGGTTATGCATCATCTGTGCGGTCGTATGCAGGATGCCCCAACTGCCTGGTGTAGATATGGAAAGTCGAATCTTTTTTTCGTCGAGTCTAGTAGGGTCATCTGCGTAGATTTGTGCAGGGGCAATGCAGAAGTCTTGCTGTTTACCGGGACCAATCAAATTTGGACTGCCGCAGTTTGGATCGATATCAAACCATTTGCACATATTATTCATGAAAATACCTGTATCTCCTGCAACTAACGCTGACCCAAATGCACTACCTAGAGATTGAGTGATTGTTACAACGTTACCTGCTTTGTCGGCTGTAACAAAGTGAGTTGTTAGCCCTGTTGAGTATTCAGCCTTTACACCTTTAGGCGGATGGTCTACTCGCGAGCGATTCCATCGTTCAGCAGGTGGGCCAGATGTATGCAGCATATCGATTTCTGTAGCTTTATCTTTTGCATACTCTTCGGAAAGGAGTCGGTCGAGTGGGATATTAACGTGGTTAGGGTCGCCTGCGTATTTTGCACGATCATCTGCTGCGATGTATACGGCTTCTACTAATCTGTGGAGTGTGTCGCTACTTCCGTAAGGTAAGTCATCAAAGTTACTTAGTATGTTGAGCGTTTCTAGAATCTGGAATCCTGACGAATTTGGCGGAGCGACTCGAATTTCATAACCACGATATATAGTGCTGAGTGGTTCTTGCCAATAAGCCTTGTAGGCAGCAAGTTCCTCTCTACTGATAATACCTCCAGCAGTTTCTATCCCGGATTGAATGTCGTCACCTAGTCTTCCCTCATAAAACTCTTTTTTCCCACCTTCGGCGATGGCTGCGAGTGATTTCGCAAGATTGGGCTGTCTGAGCACAGATCCAGCGCCCATTCCATCTCGTTCAATCACTAATGATTTCTGTGAAGATTCAAACCTATCGATTCGAACTAGATTTTCCTCAATCATATCTGCATTAAATGGAGAGAGTACAACTCCTTCATCGGCGTATCTAATGCCGTCTTTCATTACCATTGAAAGTGGCATTGAACCGTAGGTCTCATGCATAGTAAGCCAACCGGATACGTTGCCTGGCACTAAAGGTGCAAGAGGTCCAGTTTCTGCGTTAAACTTGTCGTATAAGTTCGGCTTTGCGGCATTAGGCGCGTGTCCAGAAAAATTTAAGATTCGCGTTCGTTCTTCTTTTGCGGTGTAGATCATAGCGATTCCAATTCCACCGATACCTGACATGTACGGCTCGACCACGTTTAACATGCATGCCACTGCGACAGCGGCATCAAACGCGTTACCGCCTCTTCGTAAGACATCTATTCCCGCTTGTGATGCGTATGGATGTGCTGATGCAACCATGCCATTCCTGCCAACTGCTGGAGCTCTGGTTGACCGTCCATGTGGTGATGTGCCTCGTGCGAAAAGTTCGTTTGGGTCTATGTTATTGATGTGATGCATAATTTTTCCTATTTGCCGATCGATCCATTCATACCGTCAATGTAGGGATTCCCTAAACGAGCATTGAGAGTTGTTTTCGAGATTTTATTCTCTCGTCATCCGACCCATATGCCATTGAGTAGTGACCTTTGTATCCGTCATTTTCAAGGCGAGCGAACAGATTAGAAAAGTTTATATTGCCTTCGCCTGGAATCAGGTGCACCTCATATTCCCCGTGGTTATCGGCTAGACGAACTTCGCCGATTCGATCAATTCCAAACGTATCGAGGAATCCATTTATGCCTTCGGGAACAAGGTGAGAATGATTGGCAGTGAAGGCCCATCCCAGTTCTTCGGCCGGAATTTCATCGAAATATAGTTTAGTTTCTTTAATGTTATGTGCCATGTAGTGGACTTCCGCATGCTCAGGTTCGAAATTGAGGTTCTCCAACAATATTCTCTGTCCAGTTTCGGAACCATATTTGCATATTCTTTTTAATCTTTCCAAAGAGGCTTTTAGTCGTTCAGGGTAGTCATTTGAAAAATGATATCCGGCATGAACGACAGTCCAAGAACAACCTAGCAGATTGGCTAGGTTCACGCTTCCGCGCAAGTATTCGTCAACTGAATTAGATACATACGGCGAGTACTCGGCAATGTTTACTGCTGAAAGTGTGTGTAGGCCTATAGAAATTCCATTGGATTCACACATATTTCGCACTTCTCTAGCGCGCTCTTTTGACCACGCATTCATATGGTTAGGCCCGGCATCAGCATTGAAATCTATGTAGTAAAATTGATTTTCAATAGCCCACTTCAATGCGTCTTCAAGTCGAGTCTTACCCGCATCTACACCAATTCGATCTTTTATGGTCATTTAGTGTTACCTCGCCTTGTTTAGAATCAATGCCAGTTCTTATATAGCTTGCTGTTTTCTAGGTTAATCACTTCATATGGAATCCCGGACATATCTGCTGTTTTTCCCCCTTCATCTAGTACCAGCCATGTTCCGCCTGTGCCCAAAGCCTTACCGTTACGCATAATCATTTCACCAGCTACAAATGACATACAGGCTTTACCAGATGTGGGATTTACTACGGTGATATCTGCATCGGCCCCTTCAGATAAATGACCTTTATTGAGAAGACCAAGCATCCTTGATGGTATATAGCTTAGCTTCATGACTGCTTCGTCCATGGTTAGAGCACCAAACGAAACAAGTGCCATGGTTCTTTCTATAGCCACATTGCGGGGCAGTGAGCCACCGTCTGTTGAAATTGCGTCAACACGGAAGTCGCCATCGTCGTATTTGGCTGTAGCCAGACTGAAAGCGCTAGTTGCAGGGTTTACGGGATAGCTGAGTGATGCGTTTGTTGAAGCAGCTTGCCAGATTTCAACCGCTTCTTTGCCGGTAACCATTATTATCCGCCCATTACGTTCGATAAGTGCTGACCCGTATTCGTCCATTAGGGATGCTTTTATTCCATCTTCAGTGGTTGGATATTTTCGTGCTTTTAAACAGTTTTGGGCGACGTTATATACAACATTACCTTGTTCATCACATAGACCGTTTGTGCCGTTAGCTTGAGCCAGATACGCCTCAGTGATCCATTGTGATCGCATCTTTTCTATTATTCTGAGAGCTTCTTGAACTTCTTCATGTGGTTCATCAACCATTCCTCGGGTATAGGAGTTGATATGAGCAACGTGTAATCTACCGTGCCCGGTAATCTCTGGCACCTCACGAAGCCCCGTCATATCGCTCCCTGAGACTTTTGTACCTACATGGAAAGCCACCCAGGCCATCTGTTCATTGGCTGCATTAACGACGTCAGCAGACGACTCTGGGGTGAATGGGTGATAACCACCGAGCATTTTTACACCGAACCCACCTCTTTTTTTTACATCAGCGATAGTGTCTCGAAGTACAGACGGGCGAGGATCATCTTCTGGGATTGTTTCATTTGGAACCAGACCCATTAGTGAGGCTACGTTTAACCCTGCACCTCTTTTGATCATGCCCTGCACCATTACCGTCGGATCCCCTGCCAGATCCAAAGCTGTTGTGGTACCTGACTCGACGAGCATTGCGTGCCCATACGCTCGATCTACATTGTTGTTGAATGGACTAGAAAGATGAGCATGAGTATCGATGTGTCCTGGCATGACTGTTTGTCCTGCCATTTCAATAATTGTGTCGCTTCTTTCGCGTGAGATTCGTTCGGATACTTTGGCAATCTTTCCGTGTCGTATTCCTATATCAAATTTGCCATCGATCTTGTTAACGGGATCTACAACGTGCCCGTCAGCAAGAATCTGGTCGAACTGTTGTTTTATTGTCAATTTTCTGTTAAATCCTGTTGTGAACTTACAATAAATAGTGGGACGCCGGAATTTTACAGATGATTGAATGAGTTGAGGGCGTCTTTACCAGATGGTGATTCCAGTATTACCTATGCAATCATCTTCTTATGCGATATCGGTTATTGTTTGTCAGGGCTACACTCCCCTAAAAGTTTGAAGCACTATTTCGTATTAATTTTTTTGTCTTCTCATCTTCCAAATATTTTCAGGCATGATCATCAGATAGACCGTACTAGTATCGATGCATTGATCATTTATGCTGGGCGCGGCTTGCGTGATATGGGTCGCGGTTTGATAGCTGTTGTTATCGCTATTTACCTTGCAGCGATTGGCCTTTCTATACCTCAGATCGGGCTTGTTCTTGGGATTAGCCTGCTCGGTGGATTTGCGCTCTCTGTCTTGGTGATGTTTGGCGCGAACGTTATTTCCAGAAGATTGTGGTTTGTGATTATCTCAGCAATTACGGGTATAGCCGTGGTGATGTTGATATTCACAGATAATGTTTGGTTGATCTGTGTTGCTTCATTTTTTGGTTCTTATGCAGGTAGCGGAGCCCATTGGGGACCGAGCTTACAGTTGGAGCAAGCGTCTCTTACTGAGGTAACGACGTCACAGAATCGGACGAGAGCATTCTCAAATCTCTCTATCTCATCTGCTGGCGGGCGAGCTATGGGGAGTGCATTGGTTGGAATAGCAACGTATTTGATTGGTGTTCAGGGGTGGCAGTTAGTTGATGCTTACAAAGTACTGTTAGCGATATATCTCGGTATAAACTTACTAAATTCAGCTATTTACATTGCTCTTTCCAGTTCTATTGAATCCAAAGTCGCCGCTGGATCCCTGCTTGTAAACCCATTCAAAGCTACTTCGAGAAGACCAATTCTTACACTTTCAAGCCTTTTTGGTCTTGACTCGTTCGCAGGCGGCATGATTTTTGATGCTTTCTTCGCTCTTTGGATGGTAAACAAGTATGGAATGAATGAAGGCGCTATTGCTGCAATCATGATTGCAACACAAGCCTTGAATCTTATTTCGATATGGTTAGCCCCGTTTGTAGCAAAAAAGATCGGATTACTTAACACGTTCGTTTGGACTCAAGTCGCATCCAACATATTTTTGATCGCTTTTGCTTTTGCGCCAGGGTCGGTTATTGCTGCCGGAATATGGATGATTAGAGGCATATTTGATGAAATGGATGTACCAACTAGACAGTCATATATGATGGCTTTGGTGCCACCGGAGGAACGCAACGTAATGGCAGGTTCAGCGAATTTGGGGCGTGGATTTGGGCGTATGCCAAGCTCAGCTGCGACAGGTTTTCTTTGGGCGGGTTCATATACGGTTGCTCCATGGCTCCTCGGTGGCGGCTTGAAATTGATTTACGATTTCTCGATCTATTTTTTATTCAAAAACGTCGAAGTCCCTGAAGAAACGAGCTGACGCCATTAATATATTGGTGTTGGGCTGGAAGTTGTTACTAATTTCGACCGGAGTACATTAATGCTTGAGTTGTGTCGATGACTTCGTAATCCAACTCGTATGAATTGATCTTTCTTTCACCACGTGCAGTAGTAAGTATCGTACCGCTTTTACCCAACACATTACCTTCGGACATAATTAACTCTCCTGCGACGATTCCATGACTTGCGGAGCCTTTCACAGGATCGATGATAGTGATGTCGGCATCATGTCCCACAGACAACCTTCCCTTGGATGTCAGTCCGACCATGCGTGCAGGGTTGTAACTAAGTTTTGCGACCATCTCGATAGGTTCAAGACCCCCGAACTTCACCATGCGCATGGCCTGCTCAATATTTATGTTTCTGGGTAGCGCTCCTGCGTCACTTGCTATTGCGTCGATAATAAACTCGTTGTCAGCATTTTTTGAAGCTGTAAGCTGGAACGCCGCAGTAGCGTTATTGACTGGGAAGCTCATAGTAATATCGGTTTTTGCAGCATCGAAAAGTTTAATGCCGCGTTCGCCCGTAACAAGTACTAATCCGTTGCTGGTTGTTTCGACTGTAGAAGCATAATTATCATATAGTGCAGCTCGAATACCTTCGTCGGTCGGCGTGTAATTCTTTAGCTTAAGGCAGTTCCCAACTACATCTGCAAGGACTTTACCGTTTTCATCACATTTACCGAGTGTGAAGTTTGGTCTAGCGAGATGAACCTCTGAAACAACTTGGTCGCGAAGTTCGGAGATTATATTTAGAGCTTCGTGGATTTCGTCGTTAACTGGCAGTATTGAACCTCGGCAGTAGGCATTTACATGTGCAATATGAACTCTACCTCTGTTACCAAGGAGTTCCGGAAGTTCTCTAAGGCCGTCAAGTCGTGATCCGGATTTGGTCGTTCCGACGTGATATGCAACATAGCCGCCGAGATCGTTAGCTGTAGCAATAAATCTTGCAGTTTCTTCTGGCGTAAATGGGTAGTATCCGCCCCAGAGTTTTATTCCTAATGAACCTGCTTCTAACGCAGTCGCTACTATCTCTAAAATTGTGTCCGAACTCAACCGTCCCTCAGGTACTGTTTCTCCAGGTTTTAAATATCCTAGACCTCCGACATTTACTCCTGACCCACGTGTATTAATGCCTTCAGCCATCTCTTCCATGCTGCCGCCTAAATCAATTACGGTGGTAGCTCCTGCAGCAGCAACCATTTGCAGGCCTATGCCTTTTACTTTTCCAAAATTAGTGGCGTTTGCGACGTGAACATGGGTATCGATCATTCCCGGGATAACCCATTGCCCTATGGCGTTGATGGTGCTCTTTGCTAGATTTCTGTTAATTTCTGAGTCAATACGCTCAATTTTGCCTTTAGATATTGCTATATCAGCTATATCGTCAAATCTTGTTTGGGCATCGATAACCCGCCCGTTTTGGATCAGCAGGTCGTAGTGAGTCAAAGGAAAGCCCTCGTGAATTGAAAAAACGGTTATTTGAGTAGATGGCGTTTATCTATATACCAAACTGCTGGTTTATACGGCAGAATTGAGATCAAGTTTATTCATAATAATTCTCGACTGGGGCATACATTAAATTTGATTCAATCCAATAAATTGATATTTAAGCAGTTTTTTGTGGCTTGCCTAGTGATAATCATGGGAGTTGTTTTTACCGCGATTACTCCCGTGCTTGCTCAAGATGATGAGCCGATTGTTGGTTATCGAATACTTGGCGAATCTCAAGGGGGGCCGCATACTATCCAATTGCAGGTCAGCCCTCCTGCACCGATTCTAGGTATTTCACGGTTTGCCGTTCGCGTTAAAGATACTGCGACAGGAAAAATAATCGAAAATGCAAAGATTGCTGTACTTGCTTCGCCCGCTGAGCATGGCGAAGCACAATACACCCTTGCCTTGAACTCCCCAGTTGATCCGGTGTATTACCTTTCGCAGCTCAAACTTGAAACATCAGGTATTTGGGCGGTGGAAGTGAGTGCTGAATCTGATTTAGGTAGTGGAACAACGGTTATGTCAGTTTTGGTGAATGACCGGGCTAGAAGCGGTACAGGAAACGTTTGGGGGCAGGCGCTTTTTATACTAATAACGCTTGCATTTGCTTCTGGAATTTTTTGGTTATGGTATTCGTCTAGGAAGGCACTTCGCCAACGCAATCAACAAAAATAATTGTCGTCTTATAAATTCGCGAAAAGGATATTTTATTGTGGGTAATAGTTTTAGAACGTTAAATTGGAATTAGTTGATAGCTGTAGTTTAATTAGTTGCCCACCAAATTATTGCGGCGAAAATCACAACGTAAAAAACAGTTCTTATCAATAGTTGACGTACTGTGATAGTTTTACGTTCTTCCGTATCTCGGCTGTTATTTTGTTTGTTCCAAAGATTCATTTTGATCTTTTAGACGTTTATATCTTTGCGTTGAAATTGGCAAGCTGTTCTGCAAATGTGAACAAGGCTGGAAGACCTCCTGTATGTAAGAAGATTACAGTTTCGTTGTCGTTAAATCCGCCATTTTCGACTTGCTCGATCAATGCTGCCATTGCTGTACCGGTGTAATTTGGGTCGCAAATAATTGCATCAGTTTGAGCGGCGATATGAATTGCTTCAGCGACTTGAGGTGTCATTAATCCGTAACCTTCTCCGACATATTGATCAAGTACTCTCATATCTGCCTCCTCGAAGGTCACGGGTAAGTCGAGCAAGTTTTGGATGTCTTTGTTGTGTTCGAAAATATAACCTTTTAGAGGTACATCGTAGTTCACTGTTACGCCAGTGAATTTCCAATCAAGCCCCATTGCTTTTGCTGCGATTATTAGACCACAGAGTGATCTGCCAGCCACACCGATTATGTGGACATTGTTTAACTTTGCCTGTTCGATTTGTTCTTTAAGTTCAATTCCAGCTTGTACAAAACCGACCATTCCGACGATTCGTGGGAACAAGTGGTCCTGAATTAGGTAAGGTGTATGCCCTTCTTTTTCAAGGTCTTTCTTCAACTGCGTTGCGTATTCGTGGGCAGTACTAGATTGGAATTCATCTAGCAAGTGGAGTTCTGCACCTAGAATCTTGTCCACCAGCAAGTTCCCTTGTATTTTGCGAGTTGCAGAGTTTTTTAACACTAGTATGTAACGCATTCCGACCTTATTGGCAGCTGCGGCAGTCATACGGGCATTGTTCGAGTGATAATCCATGATATTGATCATCACGTCATAGCCTGCCTCTGAAACGTGTGGCATTTCAAATTCATAATGGCGAGCCTTGTTTCCGCCATATGCAAGACCTGTCATGTCCTCACGTTTTATCCAGATATTTGGACCACCAAGTCGTTCAGTTAGGCGCGGCATCTCCTCGAGCGGTGTTGGTAAATGTGCAATATTGATTCTTGGTAATTTATCGATGTGAGACTGCAGTTGTTTTGGAGTAATAATTTTTTTTGGATTCATGATTTTTGGGATTGTCTTTCATCTAATCAATAAATTTGTCGGCGTGGGCGAAAAGTTGGGGTAAACCACCCGAGTGGATGAATACTATTGTTTCTTCTGAATCAATTCTTTCAGCTTTGAGTTCACCTATTAACCCCGACATAGATTTTCCTGTGTAATTTGGATCAAGAATTAAGCCTTCAGTTTTAGCGACTAAACGAATTGATTCGAGAACCCTATCGTCAGGTTCACCGTATCCAGATCCTATGTATCCTGAAAGTACTTGCAAATCGTCAGCTTCTAGCACCTCATCTAGATCTAGCAATTCAGCAACCTTCTTAGATCGTTCCTTCGTAATTTTTTGAAAGTTTTCTATTGCTCCCGGTGAGTACTGAACCGCTGTACACTTCCAATTTAAGCCGCGGTTCTTGGCGTACAGTCGCAGTCCTGCAATAGACCTACCGGTTAATCCCCAGAAACGCACCGGTGTTTTAATCCCGTAATGTTTAATCTGATGTTCAAGTTCGGCACCTGTTTCTAGGAAGCTGATCGTACCCATGAGGTCTGCAAAAGGGTCATCTGGCAAGATATATGGCTTTAAGCCTGCTTCAGTTTCCTGTTGAAAAATTCTGTTAGCCATCTTTTTGCCATATTCTGCCGGTGTTCGATGAATAACAGCTCCCATTAGTTTGCATAACAGTAAATTTCCAGTGATCGGGGCATTTACCATATCGGTTGAAATTATGTGGTATTTGAGTCCTGCTTTGGCACAACCGGCGGCAATAAATCTCGCTTGATTAGAGTGGTAATGATTTATGTTGATTACCGTGTCGAATCCTTCGTCGAGAATGCGGCCTATTTCGAATTCAAAGTGTCTACCTTTATTTCCTCCAAATGCTAGACCAGTTGTGTCATCACGTTTTACTAGTAGACGGTTTGGTGCTGAAATTCCTTGTTTACCAAGTACTTTTTGAAGACGATCTAGAGGTTCAAGAGGTGTATTTAGATGTGATAGTTTGAACCGTGGTAGTTGCTTGAGCTTTGTCTGAAAATGTTTTTGTGAGATAGTCATGTAGATCAGCGTTCTCTTTTTGGAAGCCAGCCCCATGGGTGTGGCCCAATGTCGAGAGATTGTGGAATTCCATCACGAATAGCTACTAAAGGTCTAATTCCATAGGAGCCTTTACTTGTTGCTCCAGACGCCTCATAGAAATTGAAATTTCCTTCGGCCAATTCAAGTATTGAAATGTCTGCTTTTGTTCCGATACTTAGTGATCCAATTTCATCGGACATACCTAATATTTCTGCAGGTTTTGCAGTAGTCATTCGAATTGTATCTTCAAATGAAATACCTAGTGAAATAATCTTGCCCATGCACTCAGTTAGAGAGAAGACAGGACCGGCGAATCGACTCATGGCCGTGATATCACTGCTTATTGTGTCGGGTATGAATCCCTGATCTAATACCGCTTTGGCTGATTCAAATGAGAAATTTCCCCCGCCTACTCCTACATCAAAGTAGACACCTGCATCTCTGGCCTCTTTAGCCTGTGATATTAGTTGTCCGTTGGCAAGCAATGCGCCTACTGCACCGCTTAGGGTGTGAGTCACTACGTCGCCCTCACCAAGAATACTAGTTAAAAGTTCACGCGTTAGATTCGCTGCCAGAGGATTTTGCCCGGCGATATCTCCGACGTGAACCATAACAAACCCGCCTGCCTCATTGGTAATCGTCTTCGCTGCTCGAGTCATATCGTTACCGAGTGAGGTAATTCCGGGTGTTACCATGCGAGCCTTGATTCCCTTAATGATATCCGGGTTTGAACTGATAACTTCAACCGAAGAAGCTTGGTCGATGTCTTCAGCTGATTTGACTTCTGGCAGATTAGCAACTCCCATTTTTCCGATATTTAGTAGAGCTAGAAGCCTGGTTTTGGCTTGAGGTGCGAGGTAGTTGATTAAACCTCCGGAATTTAACGCGCCAATTGAACCTGCATCTAATACAGTTGTTACCCCTGAACTTACTCCTGCTACATCTGGATCTACCATGAAGTCATCGTTTGATGGCTTGCGTATTCCGCCGGCAGCGTGAGTGTGTAGGTCGATTAGCCCGGGCGTTACAATGGCCCCGGAGGCATCTATCACTCGGATTGAGTTAGATGTATCAATGTTGGATTTGATTGCTGATATTTTGTTTTTGCAGATGGCGACATCTAGATGTTCATCTATTGAGTTGGCGGGATCGATAACTCTCCCACCTGTAATAACTAAATCAAAATAAGCTGGTTTTTTGGGCATCTCTTGTATTAATTTATCCGCTGGCGTTGCTTTTAGTATTCTCTAAGCGAACCATCATAGTTGATTAGCGCTGGACGTTCGTATGGCACTGGAGGATGGTGCTTGAATGCTTCTTCATTCAGTTCGATTCCAATGCCAGGCTTGGTTGGTACTTTCAGGTAACCGCCCACCCTTTCCAATGGTTCTTTAACTAGTTCAGCCTTGACACCTTTATTGTCATCGTATGGGTATTCTTGAACGGCTATGTTATGGACACTTGCGTCTAATTGAACACATGCTGCGGTTAAAACACAGCTTAAAGGGTTATGTGGTACTACACCAACGTAATTAGCTTCGGCAATTGCTGCGATCTTTTTGATGTTTGTTATTCCTCCGGCTAGTGAAAGATCGGGTCTTACGAATGCCGCGCCTCTGTGATTCAGAAGATCTTGGAACTGATATATGGTGTAAAGGCGTTCACCCATTGCTAACGGAATTGGTTGTTGTTCGGCTACCCAATTCCACTGATCCATGTTTTCGGGTTCAATCGGATCTTCAAAGAAGTATAGATTGAACTGTTCTAAAGCTCGCCCAAGCCCGATGGCTTCAGCTGGAGTAAGGCGGTTCACTACATCTATCATTATGTCGATGTCAGGACCTACAGCCTCTCGGACTGCTGAGATTCGTTCTATTGCGTTTCGTTGCATTCCGGTGAAGCTCATGGTTTCGAGTCCTAATCCTTCTTCGAAATCAGAACTTCCAAAGTCGCCGAACGGATATACGCGTAAAGCTGTAAATCCTTCTTCAACTTTTGCCTGTGCTTCTTCAGCTAGTTTTTCAGGATTATTAGCAGCTAGGTGTGTATAAAGTCGAACCTTTTCACGGGTTGGACCTCCTAGTAGCTCGTACACAGGTTTGTTTAATGATTGACCTTTGATGTCCCAAAGGGCGATATCTATCGCTCCCATTGCTGCCATCATGTCTGCTCCGCCTCGGAAGAGTTGGCGGCGAAACATATGCTGCCAGTGCTTTTCAATCGGTAGGGGTTTTTTACCTATCAAATATTCAGCGCAATACTCGACTGCTGCACGTGGAACAAATGGTGTTCCACCTGTTCCTGATGCCGGGTGGAGTTCTCCAATGCCGGTCAATCCTTCGTCGGTTTCGACTTTGACATAGTTGAAGCGTGCTGCTGAGAGTGTGCTTACCGCTGTGACTTTCATAGTTTTTTTCTCATTTCAATGTTTCAATGTTGAAATCAGGATATTTTGTAGTGTGGATTGATTTGTTGGTCTACTTGATTCTGGGCATTGAACACCTATGTAATAGAAACAGCAATAGGCCTTGGTGCGCAATGTTGCCAACCGTACAACTAATCTCCCGTGTAAGATTTCTGAGAAATTTTCTAAATTTGGGTATCTTTCGCTTGGAGACTGTTCTTAAAATTTAGTCAGTGATTAGTGTTTCTAGGAAGGTACATTTATGGCGGGACCTGTGAGGGTTGGATTAGTCGGTGTGGGGCAGCGAGGTTTGCAACATGTTCAATCGTTGGTTGACATGCAGACCGATGAAATCGTTCGAATTACTGCTTTGGCT
>DBSW01000080.1:0-488 GCA_002306745.1 Dehalococcoidia bacterium UBA1332
ACTGATAAAAACGTTGATGTGGCTAAAGCGGAACAAAGTCTTGGTCGTCTTTTCGAGATGTACCGCGACATGGCCGTAAAAGCTGATAGTGTGATGCAGTCTCGTTGCCCATATAAAGACGCCGATAGCCGTTGTCACGCAAAATTCGGATGCCGTAACCAGTTTTTCACTAACGATCCGACAGCGGTTCCAGTTTGCGCTGGTAGTGACCTTATTGACTACAAAGAAGCATGGGACAACTGACCGACAGTCAACTTTTGTTTTTCATGTAGTGAGTCAGCCAGTTGGGACAATAGACATTTATCTACGAATATCACCGACTATATTTCGCCCTAAAATACATCAAAAAATAGTTTGAGCCCAATAATCCTTAATTCACATAACTTACCTGCAAATGAAGGCGATTCATTATTCGACTTTGCTGATGCTCTCTCCATACGAGTGCCCACATCATGCGGTCGGACTGGTGAATGCCATGAATGTATTGT
>DBSW01000080.1:801-4134 GCA_002306745.1 Dehalococcoidia bacterium UBA1332
GGTGAATGCCATGAATGTATTGTTGAAATTCGACGCGGCCAAGACGCACTCACTGCGCCGTCTGCGGAAGAAACGTTTCTACGAGGTAATTATCGATTAGCCTGCCAAGCCCGAGTAAAGAAAACTGAAGTAGATATCGAGTTCCAGGTACTCCGTAGGCAACCCAGAATCCTCACTACATCAGTCACACGCGAAAGTGAACTAAGACCTGCTTACCGTCGAGTTGGGAACGATGTGGTTCACTATGACCATGACAAGACCGATGTGATCGGTAAGTATCCTGGTGCGATTTACGGAATTGCTGTGGATCTTGGAACAACTACGGTTGTGATGAATTTAGTTAATCTTGAGTCAGGGAGCATCGAATACACAGCGTCATTTGAGAACCCACAACGGTTTGGTGGAAGTGACGTAATGAATCGTATCGTTTACGACGGTGGTGATAACGCCGGAGAACTTCGCTCTGTGATGGTTTCGGCAATAAACTTTGAAATTGGAGAAATTGTTCGGCAAAAAAAGATTCGTCGTAAACAAATTTTTGAACTTGTAGCTGTAGGTAATACAACCATGAGGGATCTGTTTTTTGGAGTCGACGTTCAAAGCATAGGTACTCGACCCTATAAGTCACTTATTGAAAAACAGTTTCTCGCACAAGAAATCAAGAGTACCTCACTTGTAACCAAAGCAAAAGATCTTGGTTTAAGGATCAATAGTAAAGGCACTGTTTACGGCGGTCCATTAATCGCGTCACACTTAGGCGCTGATACAGCTGCTGATCTTCTTGCCATAGGCATTGAGAAGCAAAAAAAACCAATCATAGTTGTTGACGTAGGTACGAATACCGAAGTCGTTGTAGGTAACCGAGACAGGCTATTGGCTGCGTCTTGTCCGGCTGGACCCGCCTTTGAGGGGGGTGAAGTTACTTATGGAATGCCAGGATATGAAGGAGCGGTCGAGAAAATAACAATCGAATCTGGCGGGATCGTGAATGTCGATGTTATAGGAAACGGTGAACCGATCGGGATATGTGGTTCTGGATTGATCGATTTGCTCGCTGAGTTGAGGCGCACGGGCTTGATGGATGAACTTGGTAAATTTCGTGATGGGTCTCCAGAATATATTTTTTCCGAACAGAGCAACCTGACATTATCCAGAGCTGATGTTTCTGCCCTTGCTCAGGCTAAAGCCGCTAATTATTGCGGCCAGGCAATTGTCCTTCAAAAGTATGGCTTGCCGTTGGAAAAATTCGAAAAACTTTACCTTGCTGGTGGCTTCGCAAATTATGTCGATGAATCTAACGCAATCGATATAGGTTTCATCACCAATATGCCGATAGATAAAGTAGAAAAAGTTGGGAATACATCAATTGCGGGAGCAGTAATAATGCTGCTATCCACAAGAAAACGTTCGGAAATTGAAAAATTGGTGGGGACAATCGAACATGTTGAACTAGAGACAGTCCCGGAATTTTTTGACTTTTTTGTTGACGGTTGCCTCTTTAAGCCAATGGAACTCGTTTAGACCAAATCGATCGCGTCGTAATATATTGCATTAACTTATATGGGCTTAGCGTTTATCTCTTGAAAAATTATCAACGTGACCGAAGGTTTTATCGCGCTATATGAACACCAAAGTACTAATAACTGACTATGTCTGGCCCTCAACGGACCCTGAACGCGAAATTCTCGAAGAAGCAGGGTTTGAAGTGATAATTGCTCCCGACTCCTCTGAAGCCACGCTTGCTAAACTTGCATCCGATGTTGAGGCAATAATGTTTTGTTTTGCCCAAGTCACTGAAAAAGTTCTCGAATCAGCTGGGAATTGCAAAATCGCCGCAAGATACGGCATTGGGGTTGACAATGTCGATATTGATAAAGCAACCGAACTCGGAATAGCGGTTACAAACGTTCCTGACTATTGCATGGATGAAGTTACTGATCATGCCCTAGGCATGATCATCGCGTTAAACCGCAGACTCGTTCCGCACACGAAAAAAGTCACAGACGGTGGATGGGATGATGTCGTACTGGATCAGCCGATGCATCGCACACGCGGCGCTACTCTTGGGATAGTTGGCTTCGGAAGGATTGGCCGCTCCCTAGCTAGAAAAGCACACGGTTTTGGAATGAAAGTTCTCGCGTACGATCCACTTATAGATGTCGGTAACGAGATTGATGGAGTCCGAGCAGTTACGCTAGATGAAATACTTACAAAATCAGATTTTGTATCACTTCACGTTCCTTTGCTTCCTTCGACACAAAATATGATAAGTGCAGCTGAACTTTCCCAGATGAAACGGGGAGCGATAATCGTTAATTGTTCGCGAGGTGGGTTAATTGTCGAAGATGATCTGGCCAACTACCTAGCATCAGGCCATATAGCTGGAGCTGGTTTAGATGTTGTTGAACCAACGCCCCCCGATCCCTCCAGTGCTTTGCTAAGCCAAGAAAACATAATTATTACGCCACACACAGCTTTTTTTTCCCAAGCATCTACTATCGAATTGGAAAAACGTACAGCTCAGGAAGTAGTACGCGTCTTGCGAGGACATAAACCGGAAAATTTAATCAACTCCGATGTGTTAGGGCGTTCAAGATCAGGTTTATAGACTTCGGTAACAATTGATAGCTATTCGATCAATAAGGCAATCAAGGAAATTATTGTGGCATTCACATTAGGATATTCAACATATGCACTTAAGATGCTCGAGCCAGCTGCAGCTGTTGAGCTGATCAAAGATGTCGGATTTGAAGCTCTTGAAATTTGTATGGCGGATGGTTGGTTGACATCACCTACAGTTTTCACTCCTGCTGAACAGTCAGGTCTAGCGAGGCGTTGCGAAGATTTAGGTTTTGGATCGCCAATTACTTTTGGATTAATTGATGTATGTGCACCACCATCTGATCGTATAAAAATGTTGGATACAACCAAAAAGAAATTTGAAATGGCTCACCGCCTACACTATGACGATAGTCCGGTACTTATGACCACAACGCCAGGCCACTCCGCACCTCCATGGGAATCCGGAAAAGAGCAAATCCGTGATGCATTTTTATCGTTGGCCGACATGGCGCGCGAAAACGATATAGTTATTGCGATTGAAGCACATGCCGGAACCGATTTTGAAACACCAGAAAAGGCCGTTTGGATGATGGAAAATACCCGACATCCAAACCTTAAGCTCGATTTAGATATATCTCATTTTGTTGTAGAGGGAAGCGACTTGGCACACAGCGTCAAGCTTGTAGCCAAGCATTCGGCTATGGTTCATATTAAGGACGGTGAGAAGTTAGATGGCGAAATTAGATTCTGTCTTCCAGGAGCGGGCGGTAT